>WGAB01000050.1 GCA_015489295.1 Caldifarciminota bacterium | reverse complement strand
GTCCAGAAGGGGCGGGGGGATGGTGGCCGTGATGTTGGCGGTCAGGATGAAGAGCACCCGCGACAGGTCGAAGGGCACCTCGATGTAATGGTCGGAAAAGGTAGCGTTCTGTTCGGGGTCCAGGACCTCCAGGAGGGCGGCCGCGGGGTCGCCGCGGAAGTCCTGGCCGATTTTGTCCACCTCGTCCAGCATGAACACGGGGTTCCTGGAGCCCGCCTGGCGGATGCCCTGGATGATGCGGCCGGGCAGGGCTCCGATGTAAGTGCGGCGGTGGCCGCGGATCTCGGCTTCGTCGCGCACGCCGCCCAGGGAGATGCGCACAAACTTGCGGCCCAGGGCCCGGGCGATGGAACGCCCCAGGCTGGTTTTGCCCACGCCGGGGGGCCCCACGAAGCACAGGATCGGGCCGCGGGTGTCTTTGCGGAGTTTCCGTACCGCCAGAAACTCCAGGATCCGTTCCTTTACGCGGTCCAGGTCGTAGTGGTCCTCGTCCAGGATCCGGCGGGCCCGGCGCAGGTCCAGGTTGTCCGGGGTTTCCTTGGACCAGGGGAGGGCGATGAGCCAGTCCAGGTAGTTCCGGATCACCGGGTACTCCGGGGAGCCTGCAGGGATGCTGCCCAGGCGGTCCAGTTCCTTGAGGGCCACCTCCTTGACCTCGGGCGGCATGCCGGCGGCCTCGATCTTCTCGCGGAGCTCCTGAATTTCCTTTTGTCGGCTATCCAGGATGCCCAGTTCCTTCTGGATCGCCTTGAGCTGTTCCCGCAGGAAATACTCCCGTTGGGCCCGGTCCATCTCGCTCTTGACCTGGTCCTGGATCTTGGCCGAAAGCCGGAGGATTTCCAGGTGGCGGCCCAGGAGCTGGTTCAGCAATTGCAGGCGTTGCCGAACCTCCACGGCCTCCAGGAGTTGCTGCTTCTCCTCCACCTTGAAGTTCATGTAGGTGGCGATGAAGTCGGCGAGTTTGCCGGCCTCCTCAATGTTCACCGCCACATTGGCCAGTTCCTCGGGCAGGTAGGGCGAGTGCTTGACGATCTCCTGGAACATCTGGAGGGCCGAGTTTTTGAGGGCTGCGATTTCGGCGCTCTCCTCTTCCTGTTCCTCCAGCACCCGCACCCGGGCCTTCAGGTAGGGTTCGGTTTGCACGAACTCCTCGATCTGGATGCGTTCCAGGCCCTGGATCAGGATGCGCATCTGGCCGTCGGGGGTGCGCATCATCTTGAGGATGAGCGAGGCCGTGCCCACGCGATAGACGTCCTCGGGTCCGGCGTCTTCCTTCTGGGGATCCCTCTGGGTGACGGTGGCGATGAGTTTGCCGTCCTTCAGGGCTTCATCCACGAGCCGCTGGGCGCGTTCCGTGGTGAGCACCAGGGGCACCACCAGGTTGGGATACACCACGCCGCCCTTGACAGGCAGCACAGGCAACACCTCGGGAATGGCGACGCTTTCGCCTTCGGGCTTGGGCAACTGCGGTGTCATCCCCTCATTCATCATGGTGTTGCACCCGGATCTCCTGCACCACCCGTTCCCGCTTGGCGATCCGTATGGTGAGGATGCCCTCTTCCAGGTGGCTTTCGATTCGGTGGTAATCCAGGGGGCCGGGCAGCGCCACCCGGCGTTCAAAGGGGCCGTAATTCAGTTCCAGGGTGTGGTACCGGCGTTCGGGGTCGGCAGTGGGTTCCCGGCGTTCCCCGGCGATTACCAGTACGTCGTCCTGGATCATCAGGCGGATATCCTGTTTCCGCACGCCAGGGAGCGCCACCTGGATCACGAGGTGGCTCGGGGTTTCGTAAACGTTGCAGGCCGGGATAAAGGCCTGGCGTTCCTTTCCCCGGGAGAGTACGAAGAACTCTACACGCTCAAACCACAGGTCCCAATCCTTCATTGTGTCCTCGGTTCGGCAATTTTACAGGGAGAAATTGGACAGGTCTAAGCCGTTCAGGGCCTGGCCGACGGCCTGGAGCACGGCCGACACCACCTGGGATTCCGGTCCAGGGACCCGGCACCCGCTGGCATTCTTATGGCCGCCGCCGCCGAAGGCCTCGGCAATCAGAGCCAGGTCCACCACCCCTTTGCCGCGGAAGCTGATTTTCCAGTGGTCCTGATCCTGCAGGAACATGATGCCCACGGCCACCCCCCGGATGGAGAGTACCAGGTTAGCGAGGCCCTCGGTATCCGTGGGTTCGGCCTGTACCGCCCGGAGATCGTCCTCGTGCACCACCACATAGCCCACCCGGCCGTCAAAGGCCAGGCGCAGGCTCTGCAGGGCGCGGGCCTGGAGCCGCACCGCCTCCAGCCGCCGGCGCTGGAACACAAGGCGGGCGATTTTGCCGGGGTTTGCCCCCAGATCCGTCAGGTCGCGCGCCGCCTCAAACACCTCGGGATCGCGGTTCAGGTACTTGAAGGCGCCGGTATCGGTGAGCAGGGCAGTGTACAGGCAGGTGGCGATCTCGGGGGTCAGGGCTTCCCGGTGACTCTGCCGGATCAGGCGGTACACCAGAAGGCCACAGCTTGGGGCCCGGGAATCCAGGTAGTCCCAGGGGCCGTAGTGGTGGCCGGTGATGTGGTGGTCGATGCGTACGAGGTCGCCCAGACCTTCCATGTCGTCGAACCCGGTGCGGTCAAAGCCCGAGGCGTCCACCACGATGGTGAGGCCGTAGGGCGGCCGGGGTTCCCGCTGGATGTCGGCCAGGCCGGGCAAAAAGTCCAGGTACTGGGGCACGGGGTCCTTGAGCACGGCATCCACCTGCTTGCCCAGGTTCCGCAGGAAGTGGTACAGGCCCAGCACGCTGCCGACGGCGTCGCCGTCGGGGTCAATGTGGGAAATGACCAGGATGCGGCCGTGCTCTTCCAGGATGCGTTGCAGCGTATCGGGTGGCATAGCGGCTTAATATAAAGCCGGGCCCGGCCCCGTCGGGGTCGGGCCCGGCAAACCCGTCTTTAGGGCTCTGGCTCAATCTTCAGGGTACCAGGCCGGTTTCCGTTTTTCCAGAAAGGCCTTCAGGCCCTCCTGGGGCTCGCCGGTGGCGAACAGCAGGCCGAAGGCGTTGGCCTCGTAGGCGCAGGCGGCC
>WGAB01000049.1 GCA_015489295.1 Caldifarciminota bacterium | reverse complement strand
TTCTGGTGGGTGGCGCGCAGAGAGTGGAGGTAGCGGTGTACGACGGAGCCGGACGGGAGCGGTTAGAGGTGATGAGGGAGCGGATGGTGCCCGGCGTGTACCGGGTAGAGGTGCCGGTAGGGTCGTTGACGAGTGGTGTGTACTTCCTGCAGGTGAAGGTAGGTACAGACTACCGGAAAGTGGCCCGGTTCCAGGTGATCCGATGAGCTTCCTGCCCCGACCGATCTTTTGCCTCTATAGTCCGGACCTCCTGTGGGAGCGGGCTCCACAGCACGGGATGTATCGGCGGGGGCGCCGGCGCCCCCGCCGGGAATCCCGGCGGACCCCCGCCCTTTACCGGGATGCGTTCCGGGACATCGTCAAGACAAGGAGGACCCCATGCGTTTCCGAACCCTCCTGGTGATGCTGGGGGTGCTGGCGGCCTGGATCAGTGGCCTGGAGGCCTACCTGGATGTGTTCACCTCCACGGGCGACCTGTTCCGGACCACCAACGGCACCGCCTGGCAACATATCGCCAACCTTGGATACAGCGACGGTGCGGCCTATGTGATCGCCGACAACGGCACCGGCTATTTCCTGACCCAGAGCGGCCTGATTCTGCGGTCCCAGGACCAGGGCCACACCTGGACCCCCCTGGTGAACCTCTCCGTGTCCGATGCCGTGGACCTGCTGCGGGACTCGGTGAACGGCTACTGGTTCCTGCTGACCGCCTCCGGTGACCTGTACCGGGGAGCCGATGTGCAGTCCATGACGCCGGTGGCCAATGTGGGGGGCGCAGACTGCGTGGGCCTGGTCCGCGAGCGCGGCGGCGCGGCCTCCACCGGGCTGGTGGTGGTCACCCGCACCGGCGATGTGTATCGGTCCACGAACCACGGCACCTCCTGGCAGCGCGTGGGCAATGTGGGCATGTCCGATGTGGTGGACCTGGCGGCCGATCTGGACACCCTGCAGGTGCTCACGGCAACCGGTGACCTGTGGCGCTCCACCGATCACGGGGCCTCGTGGACCCTGTGGGCCACGGTGTCCCAGGTGGGCACACGGGCCCTGCTGGCCGACCGGAGCGGGTACCTGTTTCTGGTAGACCAGACCGGGGCGCTGGCCCGGTTTCTGAGCGGCTCCTGGACCTGGCTGGGGACCGCCAACCAGGTGTTCGTTCAGGGCATGGCCGCCGCCGGTAGCCCCACCCTGGTGCAGGAAGACGGTTCCGAGACCCCAACCCAATGGCGACTGTTTCCCAACCCCTCCCGGGGCCTCTTCTTTCTGATGGCCCCGGCAAACCAGATCCCCGAAACCTTTGAGGTGTGGGATGCCCTGGGCCGGAAGGTCACCCAGGGCCGGATCACCACTCACCCCCCCGTCCTGGATCTTCGCTCCCTTGCCCCTGGCGTTTACTGGGTGCGGTGCGGGCCTCAAAGGTTTCGGGTGGTGAAATACTAACCCGCCAGAACCTCACGCAGGAGGGGGTTCTGGTGGGGGCAAAAAGGAGGAAAGCACATGAAGAAGACGCTGACCTGGATGGTGGCGGCCCAGTTGCTGGCCGCGGTCGGCACCGGATGGAGCCTGGCAACCCATCTGGTGCCCGAGGATTCCCGGGAACCGGCCCGGGTGGCCCGGGTGTTCCCCGGCGATCTGGAGATCGTACCCCATGGCATCGTGGGCGAGGATGTCGCCCTCCTGGGTGTGGATGAGGTAGACCAGCCGGAGGTGCGCTTTGCCCATACCCTGCCCGCCCGCTTCTCCTGGTTCGTCGGTGATCCGGCGACCTGGCGCCGCGATGTGCCGGCCTACCGCCAGGTGGAATTCCGCGAGGTGTATCCCGGGATCCACCGCGTGGTGACCGGCCTGGAAAACGGCCAGGTGGCCGTGGCCTGGTGGGTGGAACCCGGGGCCGACCCCTCCCGGATCCGGTTCCGGGTGCAGGCGTCCGAGGTGTCCTGGAACCCGCAGGAGATCCGCCTGGGGAACCGGGCCCTCACCCATCTTCGGGCTTACCAGGGCACCCGCGAAGTGCCGGTGGCCTTTGAACCTGTGGGCGAGGGTGTGTTTGGGTTCCGCCTGGGCGCCTATGATCCCACCGAACCCCTGGTGATCGACCCCGACCTCACCACCCTGGAGGCCGCCACCTACCTGGGCGGCTCCCAGTCCGATGAGATCAGCGACATGGTGGCTACCACCAACGGCCTGTATGTGGTGGGATCCACTTCTTCCAACGACTTCCCCACTTCCTCCTCGGCCTACGACGGCTCTTACAACGGCGGCAGCTTTGATGTGTTCGTGGCCCGGCTCAGCTTTGACCTGGACTCCCTGTATGCGGCCACCTTCCTGGGCGGCTCGGGCTCCGATCGGGGCTACGGGGTGGATGTGAATGTCGCCGGCCAGGTGGTGGTGGTCGGCCAGACCTTTTCCAGCAATTTCCCGCTGGCAAATCCCTATGACGGCAACCTCACCGGCTCGGCCGACGCCTTCGTCTCCCTCATGTCCGGCGACCTCGATAGCCTGATCTCATCCACCTACCTGGGGGGCTCCGATGTGGAATGGGCCAACGATGTGGCCGTGGGCCAGGGCGACACCGTGTTCCTCTGCGGCACTACCTATTCCAACGATTTCCCCACCACCTCCGGCGTTCTGGACAACTCGTACAACGGCGGCATGGAAGGGTTCATCTCGGCCTTTACCCCAAACCTGAACAACCTGGCCGCCAGCACCTATGTGAGCGGCGACGCCGACGAAGAACTCTACGAAATCTTCGCGCATCCCACCAAATCGCTGGTGCTGGTGGTGGGCTATTCTTCGTCCACCAACATCCCCATGAGCAGCAGTGGTTACGACACCGATGTGTTCGCCCAGGATGCCTATGTGCTTCGCACGAACAACGCCCTGAGCGCGGTGGTGGGCGCCACCTTCTTCGGCGAGGCAGGCCCCTCCTACCAGGGGTATCCGACCACCGGGTACACCGTGACGCTGCTCTCCGGTGGCGATGTGGTGATCGGCGGCAGTGTGGACGGCCAGCCCAGTGCGACTCCGCTTTCCATCGTAGGCGGGTTCGACAGCGATTTTGGCGGCTACGCCGAGGGTTTCGTGGCGCGCTTTGACTCGCTTCTCCAGAACCTCGTGGCCTCCACCTACGTGGGCGGCAACGGCGAAGAGGCGGTGAAGGATGTGGATTGGACCCAGACCACCCACAACACGGTGGTGATCACCGGCTACACCTCCTCCACGGACATGCCCTATCACAGCAGCCTGACCCCCTATGATGCTTCCTACAACGGCGGCACCGACGCCTTTGTGTACACCCTGGCCGAGGACCTCTCTTTGACCTACGGGTTCACCTATTACGGCGGCGCTCAGTACGATGAAGGTCGTGCGCTGTCGGTGTTGCCCAATGCTCTGGTGATCGCGGGCGTCACGGATTCCTCAGTTCTTCCTCTGGCCGGGACCCCCTATGACGATGCCCCCAATGGCCCCAAGGACGGGTTCCTGGCGCGGTTCAACAACACCGGTCCCCCGCCCGTAGAGGTGGCGGAAACCGACCGGGGCGCGGCTGAAAAACCGGTGCGCTGGCTCTTGCCCGACCGGCTGGAGTTCAACCTGCCGCAGGCCGCCTATGTGGGCCTGGAGGTGTATGACCCGGCCGGCCGGCTGCTGGAACGCCGCACCCTGGGCGTGCTTCCCGCCGGGCGCCACGAGCTGCGGCTGCCGGGTTCCGGCGTGGCCCTGGTGCGTGTTCGGGTGGGTGACCGGCTCTGGACCCTGCGGGTCGTGCGCCCGTAGGACGAGGACAGGAACGTCCTCCCTGCCCCCACCTTCCCCCAAGAACGCAGGAGGGGGTGGTGGGGGATGGGCTTTAGGAGAAGCTGAGGGGAGCGCCCTCGCGCAGGCGCTGCACCAGGTGCTGGAGTTCCCGGGAGGGGGAAACCCCGAAGTCGCGTTCCAGAAGGGTTCTCAACTTTTCATAGTGGCGCAGGGCACCGC
>WGAB01000048.1 GCA_015489295.1 Caldifarciminota bacterium | reverse complement strand
GATCCGGGGTGCGTATCTTGTCCAGCAGTTGCTCCAGGGTGTTCAGGAGTTCCCGGCCTTCGGGAAACTCCCGGGCCACGCGGCTCTGGAAATCCGGCGGCACGGAGCGGCGTTGCGCGGTCCAGCGCCAGTCCAGGTAAAACACCCGGTCCTGCAGGGTCCGGCGCACGGAGCGCAGCCGGGGTTCCAGGGAGGGGTCGTGTTCCTCCACCACAAGGTTCAGCCGCAGCAGGGTGGTGTCGTTAAGGGCGTCGTCGTCTTGAAGTTCCTCCAGTTTCTGGATCAGGAGCCGGGTATTCGGAGCGCGGAGCTCCTCGGTCCGCCAGGAAAAGCGGCCCACCTGCAACTGCTGAACCTCGGGCGCCGTTTCGGGGTTCCGGAGGGTTACCAGGGCTGCAAACCCGGGGTCCCTTTCGTCAAAACCCGTGGCCTCCGGGGTGCCGGGATACACGGCAACGCCCAGCTGACGCCAGCCGTGGAAATGGCCCAGCGCCAGGTAGTGCAGGCCCAGGGCCTCGGCCTCCTCCACGGAGATGGGGAGTTCCAGAAGCTGGGTGGGGTCCACCAGTTCGCGGAGGGTGCCGTGGGCCAGGGCGATCCGATAAGGCGCATCGGCCGGGAAATCCTCCGGACGGAACGCCTTCAAAGGCGGCCGGGTATGCTGCTTCTGCAGAACCGGGGCCACGGCCAGAGCCACCGCCGGATGGATGCGGTGGATCCCCGGTTCCAGGAACACCTGAACATTTTTCGGACGGGCTTCCCGGAACCGCCGATCCTGGTACAGATGGGCCGCCACGGGATCGTGGTTGCCCGGGATCAGGTACACAGGGATGGGAGCAAACGCCCCGAGGAGCGCCACCAGCCGTTCCATCACCTCGTGGTCAATGGCGGCGTCGTCAAACACATCGCCGGCCACCAGCACGAAGTCCACCCGGTGCTCGTGGGCGAGGTCGGCAATTCGACGCACGGCCTCAAACCGGGCCTCGTACAGGGTTTTCGCGCGCTCCTCGTCCCGAATCTGGCCAGGCCAGTGCCCCAGTTGCCAGTCGGCGGTGTGCAGGAACCGAATCGGCCGGGAGGAATTCTCCATTGCAGCAGAATCTGGGACCATTCCATGAACCTCCTGCGTGCAGAGAAGTATACACCCTCCCCCTTTGGGAAGCGCTCAGAAAATAGGGCCCCGGCTTCCCCGGTCCTCAGTCTTCGATCTCAAAGGCCTCGGCCTGGAAGCCTGCGGCCTTGTGGGACCCGTCGCAGAAGGGTTTGTTTTTGGAGTGGCCGCACCGGCACAGCGCCAGGGTCTGCTGTTCCAAAACCTTCTCCTGGCCGCCGATCCGCAGTTTCCAGGGTGTTCCGGCGCCTTCCACAAGGTAAGGCCCGTCCTTCAGCCCTTTGATCTTCGCCATGCTTTACCTCCCTTTTGAAGAGGACTTCGGAGGTTAGGGTAACCTTTTTGACCCGGAAAGGCAACCGCCGGCCCTCAGAAACGCAACTGCAGGACCCAGCCGGGTTGTCGGCGGGCCGACCTGGGAGCCAGGGGCGCATACAGGGCCACCGGCCCCACGGCCAGCCGCAGGCCGGCCGACCAGGCCGTATGGCGCCCCTCCGCGTTCCACACCCTGCCGGTTTCGTACACGAGTTGCAGGAACGAAACCTTTGGCAGCGCCCAGGTGACCCGGGCCAGCACCGCGCGGGTGCCCAGGGTTTGGGCCGGGGCCGTGCTCACGCCGACGCCCCGGGCCACATGGCCAGCCTGGGCGGCCGCCGGGCCCTCGTGCGGCCAGAACACATCCGCCGGCCCCGGGTTCCACAGGGTGCCCTTGAGCGAAAATCGCTCCTGGAGCGGCACCGACCCCTGCACCAGGCCTGCCAGGGCCTCCACCTGGGGGGCGTAGGGCCAGCTCCCCTTGAGGGACCCCTTCAGAATCCCCTTGAAGAAGGGCTGCCCCAGGGCCACGGTGGCGGTGGCCTCCATCCGACCCCGGAGCACCGGCGTGGCAAAGGACCGGCCCAGGCCCAGCGACGCACCGCCGTACCGAACAGCCTGGAACAGGAGGGTATCGGGGGAACGGGAAAAGTCCAGGCCCCACAGGCTCAGGTTCCAGAAGGTGTACCGGGGCGTGTAGGGGCTGTCCTTGGCCTCGCCGTGGAGGGTCCAGGCCAGGCTCTGGTACACATCCGACCGTATCAGCCCCACGCTCCAGCGCCCGGCGCCCCCGAGGGCGGGCTCGGTGAGGGCCAGGGCGCCGAGCCACCGGCCGTTCCGCCAGCCTACAAGGGCCACGGCATTGTGCCGGACACCGCCCTGGCTGCCCACCGCATACAGCCAAGGGTTCCAGCCCAGCCGGGGCCACCAGAGGGGCAGCACACCCACGCCCACGGTGTAGGCCTCGGGATCGGGGAAGGGCAGGAAGGGCACGAGCTTCCAGCGACGGGGCCGGGCATTGTTCCACCGATCGCGCTCCACGAGGACGGCGCCGGGGTCCACGGTGATCCGGCGCGGAGTTCCAAGGTTGGCAATCCGGAGGGTCAGGTGGCCGGCGGGCACGGTGTCCAGCACCACGGTGTCGCCGAAGTCCACGGCCACGGGCACGGCTTCGT
>WGAB01000047.1 GCA_015489295.1 Caldifarciminota bacterium | reverse complement strand
GGTAGATGCCGCCGCGGTACGTTTTCTCAAACCGACGCACATCCGAAGGATACACCAAGTAATGGTACACGGTGGCGAGCAGCAGCCGGCTCCCCCGGTTCGTGGGCAGGCCATATTCCTTAAGGTGGGTCCAGAGGATTCCGCCGCGGTCGCTCACGCGCACGGAATCCCCGAACTTGAAGCGGAGCCCGGGGGTCAGTTCGCCGCCGCCGTGGACCACCAGGGCGTCGCGGCCCTCCACCCAGCCGTGGTCGGTGGTCAGGAACACCGTGTACCCCTGGTCCAGGAGCCGTTCCACCTTCTGCAGGAACCGGGCCTCCTGCAGCACATAGTCGGCCCAGCGCATGAAGGCCCCCTCGTCGGGCGTCAGGTCCTTCAGCGAGGGCACCTCCAGCCGCAGGTGCGACAGCAGGTCAATGAAGTTCACGGAGAACACCTCAAAGGGTTCCCGGCCCACGGGGATCTCCTGGAAGGCTTTGAGGCTGTTGATCTTGTGCACCACATGGGATAGATGACCCAGGCCGTGCTCCTGCAGGAACTCCTCCAGAAGTTCCCGTTCGTGGCGGTTGTCCAGGGTCCAGCCCGGGTGCCGGCGTTCAATGTCGTAGGGCAGGAGCCCGGCGTACAGGGCGTTGCGGGCGAAGGGGGTGGCGGTGGGCAACAGGGCCATGTAGAGCACCTGTTCCATGCGGGCCGGGCTGGGCAGCCGGTGGCTCAGGGCCACGAACTGGTCCAGCCGGAAGTTGTCAAAGATGAACAGGGCGGTTTTCTTTTCCCGGAGCACGGGCAGGAGGTGCTTTTTCAGCAGGTTGTGCGACCAGGTGAGCTCAGGGTCAAAGAGCACTTCCCGATACTGCCGTTCCACCCAGCGGGCGAACTCCTGGTTCTCGGCGCGCATCTCGTCGGCCCAGGCTTCCAGCCCCTCCTGGTACCGGAGTTCGGCCAGCAGTCGGGCCCGCTGGAGCCAGCCGTGGTAATCCATGGGCAGGCGGTTGAGCTCGGCGTAGGCCTGGGCCATCTTCCGGCCCTTGAAGCGCGACTTGATCTTTTCGGCCTCCAGGCGCTTGATGAGGGCCAGCACCTGGCTCGGCTGCACCGGCTTCACGATGTAGTCAAACACATCCTCGGCCACGGATTCCTCGATGATCTCGCGGTCGGTAACCATGGTCACGAGCGCCACGGGCACATGGGGGGCGAGTTTACGAACCTCCCGCAGGGTGGTAAGGCCGTCCATGCTGGGCATTCGATAGTCCAGGATTACGAGATCAAAAGAGGATACCTTGAGGGCCTCCAGGGCGTCCTCCGGACGGTCAAAGGGCACCACTTTGATGCCTTCCCGTTCCAGGAAAAGGATATGGGGTCGGAGGCCTTCGATTTCGTCGTCCACCCACAGAATGCGCATGGCAGAGGGATTATAGGGGAAAGCCCCGTTTTTTTCCACGCGTTGGCCGCAAAGCCGAACCGGCCCCGTTGTTTGACTTCCCGATGGGGGCTCCCTAAACTTAACCGTTCATGGACCTCCAGAGTTATCTCAAGGAGCAGAAGGCACGGGTGGATGCCGCCCTGGACCGTCTCCTCCCTCCGGAGGAGGCCGAACCCCAGGTGCTCCATCGGGCAATGCGGTACACCCTGTTTGCCGGAGGGAAGCGCCTGCGGCCCATCCTGGCCCTGGCCGCCTTTGAAGCTACCGGTGGAACCGATCTGGAACGGGTCATGCCCCTGGCCTGTAGCCTGGAGCTGATCCACACCTTTTCGTTGATCCACGATGACCTTCCGGCCATGGACGACGACGATTTTCGTCGGGGCAAGCCCTCCAGCCACCGGGTGTTCGGTGAAGGCATGGCCATTTTGGCTGGCGATGCTCTGTTTGCCGCGGCCTTCGATGTGGCGCTGCAGGCTCCCTTACCCCCGGCGGTGCTGGTCCAAGCCCTCCGGGAGCTTACCTGGGCGTCCGGTCCGGAGGGGATGATCGGCGGCCAGGTGGAAGACCTGGAGGCCGAGGGCCAGCCTGCCACACCGGAGCGTGTGCTGCGGATCCACAGGAAGAAAACCGCCGCCCTGATGGCCGCCTCCCTGGCCATCGGCGGGATCGCGGCGGAGGCTCCGGAAACCGAAGTGCTGGTGCTCAAGGAGGCCGGGCTGGCCATGGGGCTGGCCTTCCAAATCGTAGACGATGTTCTGGACGAAATCGCCTCGGAGCAGGCGCTGGGCAAACGGGCCCACAAAGATCGGGCCCGGGGCAAATGCACCTATCCCCGGGCGTTCGGGCTGGAACAGGCCAAGGCCGACGCCCGGACCTATGCCCGCCAGGCCCAGGAGATCCTGCGCCGCACCTTCGGTACGCGAGCCCGTAGACTGGAAGAAATCGCCGAGTTCATTGTGGAGCGGGAATACTGATGACCGTACTCCAGCAGGTGTTTTCCAACGCCTACCTCTGGCTGCCCCTGCTCACCGGGATCGGCGTACAACTGTACAAGTTCGTGTACCATTGGGTTCGGGAACGCAGCCCCAATTTTGAATGGCTGGTGGCCACCGGAGGGATGCCGAGCGCCCACGCGGCCTCGGTGATGGCCCTTTCCACCCTGGTGGGCCTTCGCCACGGCTTCGATTCGGCCCTCTTCGGCGTCACCCTGTACTTCAGCCTGATCGTGATGTACGACGCCGCGGGCCTGCGCCGGGCGGCGGGAAAACAGGCCGCCGTCATCAACCGGATGCTGAAGGAGTTCTCCGAGTTCCACCGGGTGCCGGACACCCAGCTGCGGGAACTGCTGGGCCACAGCCCCACCGAGGTTCTGGTTGGCGCCCTCCTGGGCGTGCTGGTGGCCATCGTGTTTCAGGGGGTTCGAACATGAGCGGGCTTGCGGATCTGGTCCTGCTGGTGCTCCCGATCCTGTGGGCGGTGACCGTCCACGAGTTCGCCCATGCCTGGACGGCTTACCGCCTGGGTGACCCCACGGCCCGGCTCGCCGGACGGCTCACCCTGAACCCCATCAAGCACCTGGACCCCCTGGGAACTCTGCTCTTTTTTGTGGTGCGCATCGGCTGGGCAAAGCCTGTGCCCGTGAATCCCCTGAACTTTCGCCAGCCCCGCCGCGACATGGCCTTGGTGGCCGTCGCCGGCCCGGTGTCCAACCTGCTTTCCGCCTTCTTCTTCGGGTTTCTGGCCCGAACCCTGCCGGTTACCGGCGCCTGGCACCTGCTCCTCGTGTACTTCGTATACATCAACCTGGTGCTGGCTTTCTTTAACCTGATCCCCCTGTTTCCCCTGGACGGCTGGACCGTGCTGAAGTTCTTTTTGCCCCGGGAGCCCTGGGTATTCACCCTGGAACGGTCCGGCCCGATCCTGCTCCTCCTGCTCCTGGTTCTCCCCACCTTCGTGGGGATCAACCCCATTGCCCAAATCCTCCATCCCCTGATGCGCATCGGCTTACAACTGACCCTGGGAGGAGCGATGTAAATGGGTGTTCGCATTGTGGGCATCGGAGCGTACACGCCGGAACGGGTCCTGACCAACCAGGACCTGGAACGGATGGTCGACACCTCTGACCAATGGATCCGGGAGCGCACCGGCATCCGGGAGCGACGCATTGCGGCGGAACACGAGGCTACCTCCGACCTCGGGTACCAGGCGAGCCTCCGGGCACTGGAGCACGCGGGCCTCACGGCCGAAGACCTGGACATGATCATCGTGGGCACCGCCACCCCCGACATGCTGTTTCCCGCCACCGCCTGCCTAATCCAGGCCAAACTGGGCATCCGAAACCGCCCCTGCTTCGACGTGGAGGCCGGCTGCCCCGGCTTCGTGTTCACCCTGGAGGTGGCCCGGGGGATGCTCAGCCTGAACAACGGGTACCGCCGCATCCTGGTGGTGGGCGCCGACACCCTGAGCCGGATTACCGACTGGACGGACCGGAACACCTGCGTGCTCTTCGGTGACGGCGCTGGCGCCGTGATCGTGGAACAGGACGATTCTCCTCGGGGCATCCTGGCCACCGTGCTGGGAGGCGACGGCACCCTGGCCGAACTTCTGTATCTCCCGGCAGGCGGATCCCGCAAGCCGGCCTCTGCCGAAACCGTGGCCAACCGGGAGCACTTCATCAAGATGGAAGGCCGCGAGGTGTTCCGCTATGCCGTACTGGGAATGCAGGAGTCGTCGCTGGCCGCCCTGGAAAAGGCTGGCCTGAAACCGGAGGATGTGGACTGGCTGGTGCCCCACCAGGCCAACTGGCGCATCATCGACGCCACGGCCAGGCGGCTGAATCTGCCCCCCGAAAAGGTGTACACCAACATCGACCGCTACGGCAACACCTCGGCCGCCTCCATCCCCATCGCCCTGAACGAAATGGTCCAAAGGGGCCTGCTCAAAGAAGGGCAGATCGTGCTCCTCGTGGCCTTCGGCGCCGGGTTTACCTGGGGAGCCACGGTGATCCGGTGGTAACCATGCGGGTGCTGGTGGCAGGCTGCAGCGGCTTCGTGGGTACCCACCTGCGCCGCCTCCTGAAACGCCAGGGAGTGGACCTCTGGTGCCTGTCCCGGCGGCACCGGCCCGGGGAATCCGGCGTCCACTGGATCCAGGGCGATGCCGCCGAACCCCCTGCCTCATGGACCCCTCAGCCCCCGAACGCCATAGACGCGGTGGTAAACCTCGTGGGGATCCTGCGGGACAACCCCCGAAGGGGCATCACCTTTGAACGCAGCCATGTCCAGGTCACCGAAAACCTCGTGGCCTGGGCGCAGAGGCAGGGCATCCCCCGGTTTCTCCAGATGAGCGCCCTCGGGGTGGAGGCCGCAGAAACCCCGTATCAGCAAACCAAACTCCGGGCCGAGGAGATCGTACGTCAAAGCGGTCTCCGGTGGACCATCTTTCGGCCCTCGGTAATCTTTGGCAGGAGTCCCACCGGCAACGATGCCGTCACCCTTCTGATGCGCTACATGACCTGGCTTCGGGCCCTGCCCTACTTCGTGTCCGATGCCCCCTACGAACTCCAGCCCGTGTACGTGGGCGATGTGGTGGCTGGCTTTGGGAAGGCCCTGCACGACGAAGCAGCCGAAGAACGCCTGTGGCAAATCGGAGGGCCACGGGTGTACACCTATCGGGAGTTTCTCCGGACCCTGGCCCGCAGGGTGCCCGGACCCGTGGTCCTGATCCCCGTGCCGGAAACCCTCATGCTGAAGATTTCTGCGGTGATGCAACACCTCCCCTTCTGGCCTATTACCCCGGACCAAATCCGGATGCTTCGGGGCCGAAACGTGGCCCCGGAGGCGGACGCGTACTTCCAGTGGCTGGGCCGCCCGCCGAAAAGCCTGGAGGACTTCCTTGACGGAAAAATCCGTGAAGAAAACGGCGAAGGACCTGCTGCGGCTTAAGCGAACCCTCCGAACCGGTTGGGACTACTACGGCTACGGTCCCCCGGAAACGGTGGCCGCCCACACCTTTGGCGTGGCCGTGCTCACCCTGCTGCTCGGACAGCTCCTCCGTCAGAAGGGGCAAGAGCTGGATCTCGAACGCGCCCTGATCATGGCGCTCATCCACGAGGCCGGCGAGGCCCGGATCGGGGATCTCCACCTGGAGGCCCGGCGATGGATCGGGGAGGCCGTGGACCTTGGAGAACAACGGGCTGCCCAGGAGGTACTGCAAGACCCGGACCTGCAGGGCCTGTACCAGGAGTTCCATGAGGCCCAAACCCTGGAGGCCCGACTGGTGCACGTGGCCGATAAACTGGAATTGCTCCTGGAAGCCCGAGAGCGGGCCCGCCACCCCTGGGAGGTGGTCCAGACCATCTTCCGCACCCCCCAATCCCGCCGCTTTTTTGCCGAGTTCCCGGAGGTCATGGCGTGGCTGCAGGAACTGGAACAGGAACTGGAAGGCCCCGACCGGTAGAGGTGGCCCCCTCGCTGATGGCCGCCGATTTCGCCTGCCTGGAACGGGCGGTGCGACGGCTGGAACAGGCCGGGGCCGATCGGTTCCACATGGACATCATGGACGGCCACTTCGTGCCAAACCTGACCTTCGGCCCTCTGGTGGTGGCGGCGGTACACCGGATCACCTCCCTGCCCCTGGACAGCCATCTGATGATCACCAACCCCGAGGCCTTCTTGGAGCCCTTTGCCCGGGCGGGTACCCGGACCCTGATTTTCCACATCGAAGCGGTACCCGAGCCTCAGGCCCTCCTGCAGGAGATCCGCCGCCTGGGGATGGCTCCCGGGCTTTCCCTTAACCCCGAAACACCGGTGGAGGCTGTGGAACCCTATCTTGACCTCATTGAAGAGGTGCTGGTGATGACGGTGCATCCCGGCTTTTACGGGCAGACCTTTATGCCCGAGGTGCTGCCCAAGATCGACCGGCTGCTGGCCCTGCGGGAGCACCGCCACCCCCACCTGCGGATCGCCGTGGACGGCGGGATCAACGAAGAGACCGTGAAGCACTTTGTGTCCCGTCCGGTGGATCTCCTGGTTTCGGGGTCCTTTGTGGTGCAGGCCGAGGACCCGGCCTGGGCCATTGCCGTGTTGAAAGGCCGTGGGAAAACGCCTTAAAATTAGCCTGCAAACCAAGGTACGGAGGAAGCGACTGTGGTAAAGATCAGACTCATGCGCATCGGCAAGCGGAACCGGCCCCTCTACCGGCTGGTGGTGATGGACTCTCGCACCCGGAGAAACGGGAAGGTTCTGGATATTGTGGGCCATTACGATCCCCTGAACGACGGGGTGTACCGGGTGGATCTTCAAAAAGTGGACGAGTGGATTCGGAAGGGGGCCCAGGTGACGGAACGGGCCGCGGCTTTGATCAAGTTGGCGCAGAAGTCCCAAGGGGAAACGAAGGTGGTGTCCGCCACCACTCCTGAAGAGGGCTGACCCCAAAAGGAGGTGTAAACCATGGCAGATCTGAAGGAACTCATCGAGTATGTGGCGAAGGCGCTGGTAGATAATCCTGACCTGGTGTCGGTAACCGAGATCCCTGGCGAGAAAACGGTCATCTACGAACTGAAGGTGGGCGAAGGCGATCTGGGCAAGGTGATCGGCCGGGAGGGCAAAACGGCCAAGGCCATCCGAACCATCATCTCGGCGGCCGCCATGAAGAAGGGCAAGCGGGCGGTCCTCGAGATCCTTGAGTAAACCGAGGAAAAACCCTCACGCCCTCGTAGCGGTAGCCCGCATTACCCGCCCCTATGGCCTGCGGGGCGAAGTAAAGGTTCTGGCCCTTACCGAAACGGCAGAAGAACTGTACCGTTTTTCCCGGTTCATCCTGCTTCAGGGTGGCGAACGCTCCATTCTGCAGGTCGAATCCCTGAGGCGCGGTGGCGGACACCACTTCATCCTCAAACCCCGGGAGGTCCACAGCCGCAACGAAGCCGAACCCCTGCGGGGCAAGATCCTCTTTGTGGAACGACAGGAACTGGCTCCCATCGAAGAACCCGATACCTTCTACTTCCACGATCTTCTGGGGCTGACCGTGGTGGACCCTGAGGGAGAGATCCTGGGCCGGGTGGAGGATGTGCACCGCTTCGGCCGGGGCGAAACCCTGGAAATCCGAACCCCGGAGGGCGAGGAACGCCTGGTCCCCTTCGCCCGGGAATACGTAGAGGAAGTGAACCTGGAGGAAGGATGGATTCGCATCCGAAGGATAAAAGGCCTCATCTGAGGATCGACATCATCACCCTGTTCCCGGAGTACTTTGAGTTCCCCCTCAAGGTGGGCCCGGTCCGCCGCGCCCTCGAACTTGGAACCCTGGAGGTAAACCTTCTGGACCTCCGTTCCTTCGCCGACAGCCCCAAGGAAGTGGACGATTATCCCTACGGGGGCGGCGCAGGCATGGTGCTGAAACCCGAACCCCTGGTCCGCGCCATCGAGTCGGTGCGCAGCCCGGAAAGCCTGGTGATCCTGTTCTCCCCCCAGGGCGAGCGGCTGGACCACGCCCGGGTGAAACACCTCGCCGGCCAGCGTCACCTCATCCTGATCTGCGGCCGGTACAAGGGTGTCGACGAACGGGTGCGGCAGTGGGTGGACCTGGAACTCTCTATTGGTGACTACGTGCTGTCCGGCGGGGAACCCGCGGCCCTGGTCCTTCTGGACGCTGTGGCCCGGTGGCTGCCCGAAAGCCTGGGCGACAAGGACTCGGCCCTGACCGATTCCTTTGAAACCGGCCTGCTGGACGCTCCCCTCTATACCCGTCCCCCCGAGTTCCGGGGTCTGAAGGTCCCCGAAGTGCTTCGCTCGGGGAACCACGCCGAGATCCGGCGGTGGCGCCGGAAACAGGCCCTGCTCCGAACCCTGCTCCGCCGCCCCGATCTCCTGGAACGGTTCCCCCTTGGCGAAGAGGATCGGCGCCTTCTGGAAGAAGCGATTGCGGAGTACCAGGAGCAGAACCCACCTCCAAAGGAGGCATCGTCATGACAAGGTTTCAGGATCAGGTGGCGCTGATCACCGGCGCCTCCACCGGCATCGGATGGGCTACTGCCCGGGCGTTTCACCAGGAGGGTGCCCGGGTAGTCCTGGTGGCCCGAAACGCCCAAACCCTGGAACAACGGTTCCAGGAACTGGGCAGCGACAGAAACCAGGTGGCCGTCTTTCCGGCCGACGTAACCGACCTGGAACGGGCGCAAGAAATCGTCCAAACGGTCCTCGAGCGGTGGGGCCGGCTGGACATCCTGGTCAACAACGCCGGCATGACCGTGGATCAACTGCTGCTCCGCCTCTCCCCCGAGGATTGGCACCGGGTGCTGGAGGTCAACCTGACCGGCACCTACAACTTTACCAAGGCTGCTCTGCGCCCCCTGCTCAAACAACGCCGGGGGGTCATCGTGAACG
>WGAB01000046.1 GCA_015489295.1 Caldifarciminota bacterium | reverse complement strand
GTACGGCTCTCTCCTGTGGCAGGCGGTCCGCCGGGCGCAGCGCCGTTGCCCCGGGCTCCGAATGCTCTCCCCCGCCTGGATCGTGGGCGCGGTGCTGGCCGACTTCGGCGAGAACCTGTTGCTCTCCTGGCTCTTTGGAAAGGGACCGCCGCTGTCCCCGGGCCTCGCCACCGCCGCCTCCCTGTGCACCCTGCTCAAGTGGGGCCTGCTCCTGGGAACCTTCCTGTCGCTGGCCGTGGTCCCTGGGTGCGCCGCCCGGTTGCGGAATCGTTCCTAATCGCATATAATTCCCAACTGCAAACAAGGTACACAAAGGAGGTGACCCCCATGACCCAGCGGCTGAAACGGCGGGCCAGCTACCAGCGGGAACGCATCCTCACCCTGCTGGAGGGTGGCGGCCACTGGAGCGCCGAGGAGATTTACGAGTACCTGAAGCCCGAGATTCCCACCCTTTCGCTGGCCACCGTGTACCGGAACCTGAAGGTACTGGAGGAGGAGGGCCGGGTGCGCCAGGTCGCCCTGGAAGACCGGGATCACCGGCTCTGGGAGGCCACCAAACATCCCCCGCATGTCCACTTCGTGTGCACGGTGTGTGGGAAAATCGTGGATGTCCCGGTTACGCTGCGGCTCTTTGAGGAGGCCCTGCCCCAGGTACCCGGAAAGATCCAGGAACTCCGCGGTACCCTCTACGGCATCTGCCACGAGTGCCTGGAGAAGGGCTATGCAGAGTCTGGATAAACTGCTCGGCCTGCTGGAAACCTACCCCTTCCTCCACTTACTGGAGGTTCACTTTGATGACCCGCCCCGGGTGCGGCTCCAGTACCACGCGGACACACCGGTGGAAGAACTGGCCCGGGCGGTTCGAGATCTGAAGCACACCCTGCTGGACCTCTATCCTGCGCTTTCGGAGATCCGCCGCCGGGTAAAGCGCGATCGGAACGGCCGGGTGCTCATGCTGGACCCCGCCGAAGGGCTCCTGCGGGTGGAGTGCCAGCGGGAGCAGCCCTGTGAAGAATCCCTGAGGGACCTGGAATGGCTCATCTTAGAGGCTGAAGCGGTCAAGGAGGAGCGCGAGCAGGTCGCCCTGCGGCACCGGATGACCCTGTTTACGGTGCTGGCGCTGGTGCTGGGGGGTGTGGGCCGGTTCTTTGAGTCTTCCCTTGCCTGGCTCTCCTGGCTCGCCTATGTGGGCGCCTATCTCGCCGGCGGGTTCCACGCCACCCTCAGTGCCATAGAGGCGCTGCGCCGGTTTGAACTGGATGTGGACTTCCTGATGGTTATCGCGGCCCTGGGCGCCGCCTACCTGGGCCATCCCTTTGAAGGGGTCATCCTTCTGTTCTTGTTCTCGCTGTCCAGCACCCTGGAGATCTGGGCCATGGACCGCAGCCGACGGGCCCTGCGGCATCTCCTCAAGTTCCAGTCCTCCGAGGCCGTGCTGGTCACCGACGGCCGGGAAGTGGTGGTGCCTCCGGAGGTGCTCCAGCCCGGCGACGAAATCCGTTTGAGGCCCGGTGAACAGGTGCCGGCGGACGCCCGCGTGCTGGAAGGCCAGGGGCATGTGGACGAGTCCACCCTTACGGGCGAGGCGATGCCGGTCCTCAAGGGTCCCGGCGATCCCCTGTATGCCGGCACCCTGGTGCTGGACGGGCATTTTCAGGCCCGGGTCCGCCGCCGGGTGGAAGAATCCACCCTGGAGAAAACCCTGCTGCTGATCCGGGAGGCCCGCGAGCGAAAGGCGCGGTCCCAGCGGGTCGCCGACCTCTTCGGCGGGCCCTACACCTATGCGGTCATCCTTGGCGCCCTGGGGGTGTACTTCCTGTTCCGGTTCATCCTGGGCATTCCCCATGAAACCTCCCTGTATCGGGCCATGGTGTTCCTGGTGGTGGCCTCACCCTGTGCCGTGGTGATCTCCACGCCGGCCTCCATCCTGACGGCCATCGCCCATGCGGCCCGTCGGGGCATCCTGTTCAAGGGGGGCATCTATGTAGAGGAAATGGCCCAGGGCCGGATTGTGGCCTTTGACAAAACCGGAACCCTCACGGAGGGGCGGATTGAGGTGCGGCAACTGGTATCCCTGAACGGCCATCGTCGGGAAGAGGTGCTGCGCTGGGCGGCCTCGGTGGAGGCCCTTTCCGAGCACCCCTATGCCCGGGCCCTGGTACGGTTGGCCGAGGAAGAGGGCGTGGCGCTCCTGCCCGTGCAGAACTTCTCCTATCAGGTGGGCGAGGGGGTACGGGGCTGGG
>WGAB01000045.1 GCA_015489295.1 Caldifarciminota bacterium | reverse complement strand
GGTGGTCCGACCGGCGGGTGGAAATCGTGGCCCGAGATGCCGAGCAGCAGGCAGCCCTGGAGAGGCATCGCGACGAACTGGCAGAGGAGCTCCAGGCCTTTCTGCAGCAGCGACCCGACCTGCACATCCGTCGGCAGGTGGACCGGCAGGATCCCCGGTTTTTGAAACTCAAAGAGGCGTTTAACCTGGAGGAAGTTTCCCATGTTTAACATGCGCCAGATGAAGGAGGCCATGGCCCTTCGCAAGAAGCTCAAAAAGATGCAAAAGGAACTGAAAAAGGCCCGCGTGGAAGCCACCGAAGAAAACGGCAAGGTTCGGGTGGTGGTAGACGGCGAGCAGAACCTGGTGGCCGTGGAGATCGCCGAAGACCTGCTCACGCCGGAAAACCGCAAAAAGCTCCAGCAAGCCCTGGTTAGGGCCACCAATACCGCCCTGAAGCAATCCAAAGAGCTGGCCCAGCAGCGGGTTCAAGAACTCCTGGGCGCCATGCCCGAGGGCTTTGATGTGGGTTCCCTCCTCTCTCGTTAAACTTGTGGAAACCCTGAAGAAACTGCCAGGCGTGGGCACCCGTACGGCCGAACGCCTGGCCTTTTTCCTGCTCCGGGAACCCCTGGTGCTGGAAGACCTGGAGCACGCCTTGCATCAGGCCCGGGAGCACCTGACCTTTTGTTCGGTGTGCCATGGCATCACCGAACGCGGCCAGGACCCCTGCCCCCTGTGTACCGATCCCCGCCGGAACGCCGGGCAACTCTGCGTGGTGGAACGGCCCCAGGATGTCTTCCTGCTGGAACGCCTGGGGGTGTTCCAGGGGCGGTACCATGTGCTGGGGGGCGCTCTGTCGCCCGTGGATGGCATCGGCCCGGAACAGCTGCACCTGCAGGATCTCCGGGAACGGGTTCAGCGGGAGGGTATCCAGGAGGTGATCCTGGCCCTGAACCCGACGGTGGAAGGCGATGCCACAGCCCATTATGTGCTGCAACTGTTGGCCGACCTGCCGGTAAAGGTTACCCGCATCGCGCGGGGGCTGCCGGCGGGCGCCGACCTGAGTTTCAGCGATGTCACCACCCTCCGCGACGCCTTTGAAGGGCGCACGGAGTTTTAAGCCACCAAAGCCCTTTAAGGAGGTGTGTATGAAGTACCTGAGTGCGCTGCTTCTGGCAGCGAGTACCCTGATGGCCGGGGTTCTGGCGCCGGACCTGGCCCAGAAACTCCAGACCCTCGGCAACGACGAACCCCTGTGGGTGTTCGTGTTCCCCAAGGAACAGCCGGAATACGGCAGCCTCAAGGCGATGTTCGCCACCAAGAAGCAGCGGGTGGATTACCTCAAGGACTTCGCCGATCGGACCCAGCGCCCCATCCTGCGTTACCTCCACACGGCCGTCAGCGAGAACATCCTGGAGTACAAGCCCTACTGGGTGGTGAACGCCATCCGGGTGCGGGCCACCAAGGCCGGCATCCTGGAGCTGGCCCAGCTGCCCTCCGTGGGGTACATTGAAGAGGAGCCCGAGTTCCATCTGGTGAACGAAGCCCCGGTGGATGCCGCCAACCCTGCAGCTCCCACTCCTGGCTGGAACATCAGCATCATCAACGCCGATGACGCCTGGAACGCAGGATACACCGGCGAAGGCGTCATCATCGGCCAGCTGGATACCGGCGTGGATGCGAACCACCCGGCCTTCCACGGGCGGTTCGCTGGCTACTGGTTCGACGCCTGTAACGGCAGTTCCACGCCCTACGATGACAACGGCCACGGCACCCATACCATGGGCAGCGCCGTGGGCGGCGACGGGCCCGGCCCGGACCCCGATGACATCGGCGTCGCCCCGGGTGCCCAGTTCACCGCAGCCAAGATCTTTACGGGCAGCGGCAACGCCTGCGACATCATGGCCGCCTTCCAGTGGTACGCCTCCCTCGTGGCCGATTCCGGCGTGCCCGTGCGGGTGATCAACAACTCCTGGGGTAGCTCCAGTCCCACCAGCCTCGCCTACTGGAGCGCCGTGCTCACCTGGCGCAGCCTGGACATCATCCCGGTGTTTGCCGTGGGCAACGACGGTCCCGGCAGCGGCACCGCAGGCACCCCGGGTAACTACCCCACGGTGATCGGCGTGGGTGCCACCGACGCCAGCGACAACATCGCCAGCTTCTCCTCCCGCGGCCCTGCACCCAACCAGAGCCCCTGGAACGATCCCCAATACTGGCCCCGGCCCGACTGGAACCGGATCAAGCCCGATATTTCGGCACCCGGCGTCAACATCCGGTCGTCGGTGCCGGGTGGCGGCTACCAGGGCGGCTACACCTGGTCGGGCACCTCCATGGCCACGCCCCATGTAACCGGCGTTGTGGCCCTGATGCTCCAGAAGAACCCCACCCTCACCTTCGACGAGGTGTACAACATCCTGACCAACACCGCCTATGAGCCCGGCCAGGGCGCCCCGTACCCCAACAACAACTACGGCTGGGGCCGGGTGGATGCCATGGCGGCCCTCGACCAGGTACCCGATCTGGACCAGCCCTCGCTCCAGTTCGTGGGCACCGAGGTCTCCAGCGGCGGCGACAGCCAGATCGACCCCGGCGAGACGCCCCAGGTTACCGTGTACCTGACCAACCTCTCGCCGGTGACCGCGCAGAACGCCCAGGGCACCCTGCGCACCACCAGCAGCTACGTGACCCTGTACGACAGCACCGCCTCCTTCGGCGACATCGCCCAGGGCGACACCGTGGGCAACACCCCGCCCTTTACCTTCCTGGTGGACGCCAGCACCCCTTCCGGCACCAACCTGGACTTTACGCTCCATGTGACCGCCACCACCGACTCGGGCACCTATGAAACCGACCTCACCTTCAGCCTGCAGGTGGGCCTGCCGCGGTCCGACTACCTGGACATCCACGCCGGCAACGC
>WGAB01000044.1 GCA_015489295.1 Caldifarciminota bacterium | reverse complement strand
TCGGCCTGGAGCAGGGCCTGGAGTTCCCAGCCCTGGGCATCGGTGCCCACGACGCCGAACAGGGCGGTCTGGACCCCAATGGCCCGCAGGTTCAGGGCGACATTGGCGGCGCCGCCGGGCCGCACCGTGCGGCGCTCCAGGTTCACCACGGGCACCGGGGCTTCGGGCGAAATGCGGTCCACCCGGCCCACCAGGTACTCGTCCAGGATCAGGTCGCCCACCACGGCCACCCGGAACCGGTCCAGGTGCTGCAGCCGTTCCTTGAGGGTTTCGGGGTCAGTAAAGGAGCGCATAGGCCACGATGTTGATGCCCATTTTGAAGGCCTGTTCCCGTTTTTCAGGCGGGTCCTTGTGGCGAGGGGTCCAGCCGTCGGAGATGTTGGTGTTGTAGGTGTAGAGCACCACCAGCCGGCCGCCCCGGAAGATGCCGTAGGCGTGGGGCGGCCCGGGATAATGCTCGTGGATCTTGGGAAGCCGCAGGTCGTACACCACATGGAACAGCGGATGATCCGGAGGGAGTTCGCGGAGCTCGGCATCGGGAAACACACGCCGGATTTCCCGGCGGAACGCCTTGTCCATACCGAAGTCATCGTCGGCGTACAGGAAGCCGCCGTGGTCCAGGTACCGGCGGAGGTTCTGGATCTCCTGGTCGGAAAGGCGAAGGTTGCCGTGGCCCGTGAGGAAAAGGAACGGGTACTGGAACAGGGCCGGGTCGGCCAGAGACACCACGTGTTGCACCGTATCCACGGGAACGCCCAGGCGGTTCCGGAGTTCCCGGGCCAGGTTGGGCAGGATCTCGGGGTCGTTGTACCAGTCGCCGCCTCCGGCGTACCGGACCCGGGCCAGCGTAAATTCGGGTGGGCTGGCAACCAGGGTCAGGGCAAAAAACAGCGGAATCACCGGGCCTCCTTTCGTTGTTTCTTCTGGGCCTTCTGGGCGGCCTGGTACTCCTCTTCCTTGCGTTCAATGGCCTGGATCAGGCGTTCCACGTTTTCGCGGTTCTCCAGCATTTCATAGAACCGCCGGTACTCGCGGGGGTTCAGGAAGGCCTGCACCAGGGGTTCCAGGAACACCAAAGCCTGGCTCGCCACGAAGGAGAGGGGCTTGGCGCTTTCCAGCACCATGATGGCCGGGATGCTCATGCGCCAGGCCACCACCTTGGTGGCGACCTTTTCAATGAGGTCGTCGTAGGTGTCCTTTTCCCGGTCGGCCTTGGGCCGCGGCAGGTCAGGGTTCCTGAGGTTTTCCAAGGACCTCGCCTCCGATGCGAATGTGTTTCAGAGCCGGGTCGGAAATCAGGCCCACGCCGTGGAGCACCTCGCCGCCCCGGTACACGGTCACGCTGTCAAAGGTGTAGATTCGCTGGCGCTGGTTGTCCCAGGCTAAGGAGCGGGTAAGAAGCCGGGTGCTGTCGTCCAGGGTAAGTACCTCCACATGGCCGAGGGCCACCATGTCGCGGGTGCGTTCGTACAGGTAGCCGGAATCGGCGGTGAGCACGGAACTCGGCATCTCGTTTTCGTCGTAGAAGTGCAGGGTGAGGTGGTACAGGGCGGTGGTATCGTTCCGGAAGGCCACGCGATCGGCCTGGAGGGTCCAGGCGCGCTTGCCCCAGCGGGTTTCCTCAATCTGCACCCGTTGCACCTCGGGCCGGGGTGGGGGCGTGCTTGGGGTTTCGGCCGCAGGCCGGGAGCCCTGGCAGCCGAGCCCGAGGATGATCAAAAGGCCGAGCCACCTCATACCACGCCCGCCTTCATGAGGTCGTGCAGGTGGATGATGCCGATGGGATGGCGCTCTTCGTCCACCACGATGAGGGCGGTAATGCCGTACTGTTCCATCTTGCGGGCGGCCACGGCAGCCAGCTCATCGGGACCGATGATCTTGGGGTTGCGGGTCATCACGTCTCGGGCCCTGAGGTGGAACGGGTTGGGTTCGCGCTGGAGCAGGCGTCGCAGGTCGCCGTCGGTGATCACGCCCACCACGCGGTTCTCCGGGTCCACCACGCTGGTGATGCCGCGTTTGGCGGTCATTTCCAGGATGACATCGCGCATGGGCGCGTCTTCCGGCACCACCGGCAGGTGTTCTTCGCCGGTAAGCATCATGTCGCGCACCCGGTACCAGTACTTTTTACCGATGGTGCCTCCGGGATGGTGGTTGACAAAATCCTCCAGGCGGAAATCCTTTTCGTAGAGCAGGGCGATGGCCAGGGCGTCGCCGAGGGCCATGCTCACGGTGGTGGACACCGTGGGCAACAGGTTCATGGGGTCCGCCTCCTCCCGAACTCCGATGTTCAGCACCACATCGGCCTGGCGGGCCAGGTCGGAGTCGGGATCGGCGGTAATGGCGATGATCTTGAGCCCCCGGCGCTTCAGGAGCGGAATCAGCACCTGGAACTCGTCGGAACGGCCGCTTTTGGATACCGCCAGCACCACGTCATCGGGGCTGACGATGCCGAGGTCACCGTGCAGCGACTCGGTGGGATGCACATAGATAGCCGGTGTACCCAGGGAGGTGAGGGTGCCGGCGATCTTCTTGGCCACGATCCCCGATTTCCCCAGGCCGGTGACCACCACGCGGCCGTGGGCGTTTTTGATGACCTGCACAGCCTCGGCGAAGGCCGTGCCCAGCGGGCCATCCAGGCGGTCCAGGAGCTGCCGGATGCCCTTGCATTCCCGTTCCAGCACGGCCCGGGCGATCCGCAGCAGGGTTTCAGTCATGGAGCCGATACCTCCGGAGCGGGGTGTAGGTGGGGCCCTGGCGATGGAGCCGGCTCTGGAACAGGGTGAACCCGCGGACCGGGAAGGCCGCACCTGCCAGGTCGGGCAGGGGGAGGTTTCGCAGGTACACGGGTCGGCGCGCACGGGCCACGGTCAGATGGGCCTTGAAGTCGCGGGTTTCCGGTGGCAGGCCGAGGTGCTGCACAGCCTGCTCCACCTGGCGGGCCAGGTCGTGCAGGGGTTCCAGGTCGCCGTTGAGCCGGAGCCAGAGCACGCGGGCCTGGGTAAGGTGGGGAAAGGCGCCGAGTTCGTGGACCTTCAGGGAGAAGGGGCGGTGTTTCCGGGCGATTTCGCCGAGCAGGGGGTGGCTCTGGTCCGGAAAGTTCTCCGGCACTTCGCCCAGAAACCGGAGCGTGATGTGGTAGTTTTCCGGTTTCACCCACTTCAGCTCGGGAAATCGGCGGATTAAAGGTTCCAGTGCCCGATGGATCCGGTGCTTCAGATCCTCGGGCACTTCAATGGCCAGGAAACAGCGCATCCTCCTGAATTTTACCCTGATTTCGCCAAAAGGTCAATCCACAGGCCGAATTTTTGCAGTGATGACCGGCGTTTCCGGCGATCAGGGCTTCCGGAGCAGGTACCGTTCAAACCACCCGCGGATGCGGCGCAGGCGGTCCTGGCGATGGTCCGGCCGGCCCGACCGCGAGAGTTCGTGGTTCTCGCCGGGGTACCGCACGAGTTCTACCTCCCGTTTGAGCACCTTGAGCGCCACGAAGAGCTGCTCGGCCTGTTCCATGGGGCACCGCAGGTCCTCCTCGGCATGCAGGATCAAGAGCGGCGTCTGGATGTTTTCCACATAGGCCAGGGGAGAGCGGTGCCAGTAGGTGGTGAGGTTTTGCCAGGGGGTGCCGCCGATCTCATGCTCCGAAAAGCGCCAGCCGATGTCTGAGGTGCCGTAGAAGGACACGAAGTTGCTGATGGACCGCTGGGTGACCGCCGCCCGGAACCGCCGGGTGTGGCCCACAATCCAGTTGGTCATGAAGCCCCCGTAGGAGCCGCCGGTAACCCCCAGGCGTTCGGGATCGGCCAGGCCCTGGGCCACGAAG
>WGAB01000043.1 GCA_015489295.1 Caldifarciminota bacterium | reverse complement strand
CTTCCAGTGCGGTTTGGACGGGGGCCGTGCCCTTTGTGAGCGGGGAACCTCCGGCTTTCAAAGCGGTGCCGAGGCACCGCACTCCAAGAGTCGGCCATCGCCGCTAAAGCGGCTCCTACAGGTGCCTATGTCCACTCTGAAGAGATGGTTACCACCCCTGTGCCCGACCTGGGGAGCGGACACAGGGACCGGTGCCGGCGAAAATTCCCGACTTTTTCGGAGGACTGTTCCGAGAAAGTTGAACTTTTTCGGAAGGTGGCTTGGAAACCGCGATGGCCGTGGGGTTGCTGCGCCGGCGGACGCCCACCGCCCGGCTGCGCTACTGGCGCACCAAACACGATACCGAGGTGGATTTCGTGTGGGAACGAGGAACGCTGGAACCGCACCCGGGTTCAGTGGCTTCCGGCGTCGCTGGTGCTCTGATTGTCCTCGACCGGTTCCACCCACAGCACCAGTCCTTCCACCCGGACCACCCGCACCTGCCGGCCCTTTTCCACGGGCCGGCGGCTGCGAGCCCGCCAGAGTTCGCCGTGCACCAGCACCGTGCCCTCCCGCGGCGGCCGGATCGGCCGGGTCACCTCGCCGGTGAGCCCCACCAGGCCCTCGGCCCCGGAAACCGGTCGGCGCCGCTGGGCGGCCACGGCCTTGGCCAGGATCACCAGGAAAAAGAGCAGGGTGGCGCCCAGCACCAGCCCCAGGGTCCACCACGAGATCCGCAGGAAGTCCACACTTCGGTCAAAGAGCATGAGCGACCCCAGAATCAACGACACCGCGCCCCCCAGGCCCAGGAGTCCGTGGGACTGCACCTTGACCTCGGCCAGGAACAGGATCATGCCGAGGAGAATCAGGAGCAGGCCGGCGTAGTTCACCGGCAAAGTCTGGAAGGCGTAAAAGGCGAGGATCAGCGAGATCAGGCCGGCCACGCCGGGCAGCACCGAGCCCGGATGGGAGAGTTCAAAGAACAGGCCGTAAAAGCCCAGGATCAGCAGGATGTAGGCGACATTCGGGTTGGCCAGGATGGCCAGGATCCGTTCCCGGAGGCCCATCTTAACCCGATGCACCTGGGCGGGCCAGGCGCGGATCCGAACCGTGTCGCCCGTGTCCAGCACCACGGTGCGTCCGTGGACCTTGCGGAGCAGGTCGTTGAGGTCATCGGCCACGAGGTCCACCACGCCCTTTGCCGCGGCCTCCTCCGCGGGCAGGGACACCGATTTCCGCACCGCCTCCTCGGCCCATTGTTCGTTGCGGCCGCGCTTGCGGGCCAGCGACCGCAGGTAGGCCACCGCGTCGTTGGTGACCTTCTCCAGCAGGGTGCTGTCGGCCTTCTGGCCCATGGTGACCGGATGGGCGGCGCCGATGTTCGTTCCCGGGGCCATGGCCGCAATGTGGGCGGCGTAGGTGATGAACACGCCGGCCGAGGCCGCCCGGGCCCCGGGCGGCGCCACATAGACCACCACCGGCACCCGGCTCTGCAGAATGCGTTTGACGATCACCCGCATGGAGGGGTCCAGCCCGCCCGGTGTATCCAGGCCGATGACCGCAAGGTCCGCGTGCCGGCGTTCGGCCCGGTCCAGGAAATGGGTGATGAACTCGGCGGTCACCGGCCCGATGATGCCCTCCACCTCGGCGTATTCCACCTGGGCCGGGGGTGAAGCCGGCAGGGTATCGCCCGCAGGATTCATCTGCAGGGCCGCCACCAGGAGCCACAGGGCCAGCAGCGTCATCGTCCCAATCTTACTTGGCCTGCCGGGGCATTGCAAGCGAGAAGAGACGCGGGAGCCTGCCGCATAATATGGCATATGGGCAAAACGGCATCAAAGGAGGCTTACCATGGCTGATGCATACCGCATTGAGAAGGATTCCATGGGTGAGGTCCGGGTGCCGGCCTGGGCCTACTGGGGCGCCCAAACCCAGCGGGCGGTGGAGAACTTCCCGATTTCCGGCATCCGCCTGCCGCGCCCGATGATCCGGGCTCTGGGGCTCATCAAACGCTACGCCGCCGAGGTCAACCGCGACCTGGGCCAGATCCCGGCGGAACTCGCCGACGCTATCATCCAGGCCGCCGAGGAGGTCATCGAGGGCAAGTGGGACGAGCACTTCCCCGTGGACATCTTCCAGACCGGTTCCGGCACCTCCTCCAACATGAACACCAACGAGGTGATCGCCAACCGGGCCAACGAACTCCTGGGCCAGCCCCTGGGCACCCGGCATCCGGTGCATCCCAACGACCATGTGAACCGTGGCCAGTCGTCCAACGATGTCATCCCCACGGCCATCCACATCTCGGTGCGCCAGGAGCTGGAGCCCCTGCGGGCCGCCCTCCAGGACCTGCTGGAGGCGTTGAACCAGAAGGCCGAGGAGTTCAAGGACATCGTCAAGATCGGCCGCACCCACCTGCAGGACGCGGTGCCCATCACCCTCGGCCAGGAGTTTTCAGGCTACGCCTCCCAGATCGCCCACGGCCTCCGGCGCATTGAGCACACCCTGCCCCATGTGGAAGAACTGGCCCTCGGCGGCACGGCCGTGGGCACGGGCCTCAACGCCCATCCTGAGTTCGCGCCCCGGGTGATTGCCAAGATCGCCGAGCGCACCGGTCTGCCCTTCAAGGAAGCCGAGAACCGCTTTGAGGCCCTGGCCGCCCGCGACGCCATGGTGGAACTCATGGGTGCCCTGAACACGGTGGCGGTCAGCCTGATGAAGATCGCCAACGACCTGCGGCTGCTGTCCAGCGGGCCCCGCACCGGCATCGCCGAGATCCAGTTGCCCGCGGTGCAGCCCGGCAGTTCCATCATGCCCGGCAAGGTGAACCCGGTGATCGCCGAGATGATGATCCAGGTGGCGGCCCAGGTGATGGGCAACCATCTGGCCGTGACCATCGGCGGCCAGAACGGGCCCCTGGAACTCAACATGATGATGCCCATGATCGCCTACAACGTGCTGTGGTCCATCCAGATCCTCACCAACGGCGTCAAGACCTTTACGGAAAAGGCCGTACGGGGCATCCAGGCGAACCGCAAGCGCTGCGAGGAACTGGTGGAATGGAGCATGGCCCTGGTGACGCCGCTTGCGCTCCGGATCGGCTACGACCGGGCGGCCCAGATCGCCTACAAGGCCTACAAAGAGGGCAAAACCGTGCGGCAGGTGGTGGTTGAAGAGGGCATCCTCACCGAAGAGGAGGCCGACGAGGTGCTGGATCCCCGCAAGATGCTGGGGCCAAGGGCGGACTGACGTAACGGATTCCCAAAAACCTTCAGGGCCCGGAGGCATGCCTCCGGGCCCTGGGTGTTTTTCCGTGCGAAGGGGGTTATTCCTCGGGGTACCGCAGCAGGGCGCCGATGTGGCCGATGTCGGCCAGGAGCGAGGGTTCCAGCACGTGTTCGATGCGGGCGCCCTGCTCCACGGCCTCCTCGATCAGGTCGTCCACCACGTCGGGCACCTTTACGGTGGGGGCACCGCAGGACGGGCAGGTCTCCTCTTCCAGGCCCAGGTACCCGCACTTCGGGCACCGCACCCCGGGATGCTCAAAGCCCTCGGCCACCACCACGGTGGTCACCCGGTTTTCCATCAGGGCCCGGAGCACCTCGCGAAGTCCGGCCACGGCCCCGTGGTCCTTTTTGGCCAGTTCGTTCTTCAGGGTCTCCACGATCTCCCGTTCCTCGCGCATCTCGTACGCACGCTCAATCTTCCGGGCCTCCTTCAGGGCCTCGCGGACCGAAATGTTCACCGGGGCCGTAAAGGTGCCGGCCAGCACATGGCGCAGGGAGTAGGGCAGAAACGGCAGGAAACCGGCCAGGGCCTCGGGCGGCCCGCCCACGATCAGGAGGTCAAACCGCCCCATCCGGTACCGGTCATAGAGCACCTCCGCCACCCGCTGATAGTGGTTGTAAATGGCGTAGTCCACCTTGCGGCGGAGCCGGGGCGGCGGGGTTTTCACCCGGCCCACCACATCCACGAACTTCTCTTCCTCCTGGATGGACCCGAGGAACATCTCAAAGAGCCGGGCTTTTTTGGGGTCCACCAGCACCACATAGTAGCGCTTGTACTCGTCCAGGAGCAGGGTCAGGGGGCGGATGTAGGGCGAAAGGTCCACCACGGCCCGCTCGCGGGCAGCCCGGGGCAGGGGATACACCTGCCAGAACCGGAGGGGTTGCGACGAAAAGATCACCACCTGGGCCACCTGGGCCTCTTTGATCCAGATCGGGGCGTTCTGTTCCACGAAGTTCTGGATCTTCCGGAGGTCGCCCTCGATCCGTTGCATCTGGACCTCGGAGATCCGGTTCTCGCGCCGGGCCGCCTTCAGGGCGTCGTACAGCAGGTTGCGGCAGCGTTTCACGAAGTCGCCGGCCGGGTCAATCTTCAGGTACAAACTCACGATGGGATTGCGGCCGTCGCCGATGGTGTGCAGGGTTCGCAGCATGTCATAGGTGATCATGGCGGTTCACTCCTGTTTTGCGTTTAAAGGTACACGTCTGGAAAACGGCCTGCAACAAGAAGGAACTCAGGCCTCCCGGGAGAGTTGTTCCACGATGCGGCGGGCCAGGGCATAGGGGGTTTCCTCGCCCTTCAGGGCCCGCTGGAGCCATTGCTGGGTGAGCGCTTCGGACAGCCGGCCCTCCAGGCGCCGCCAGAGCAGGTCCTTGGCCGTGCGTTCGATCTCGTCGAGGATGCGGTGTTTCCGCTTTTCCAGGAACCGGCCGCTTTGCTTCAGGTAGGTGAGGTGGCGTTCCAGGGCCTCGGCCAGTTCCGGCACGCCCTGTTCCCGGATGGCCACGATCGGGATCACCGGCGGTGTCCACTCGCCCTCCCGCCGGGGCTGCATGCTGAGCACGCTTTCCAGTTCGTTCTGGAACCGGTGGGCGCCCTCACGGTCGTACTTGTTGATCACGAAGATGTCGGCGATTTCCATGAGCCCGGCCTTCATGGCCTGGATGGCGTCGCCGGATTCGGGCACGAGCACCACCACCACGGTATCCGAGGTATGGATGATGTCCAGTTCGGCCTGGCCCACGCCCACGGTTTCAATGAGCACCACATCGAAGCCGAAGGCGTCCATGAGATCGGCCACAAAGGGGGTGGCTTCCGAGAGGCCGCCCAGGGAGCCGCGGGTGGCCAGGCTCCGGATGAAGATGCCGGCCTGGGTGGCGCGGGTCATGCGGTGCCGGTCGCCCAGCAGGGCGCCGCCGGTAAAGGGGCTGGAGGGGTCCACGGCGATCACGCCCACGCGTTTGCCCTGTTTCTGGAGGTGCAGGGCCAGGGCGTCCACCAAGGTGCTTTTGCCGGCGCCGGGCGGGCCCGTGATGCCGATGCGGTGGGCGCGGCCCACCCGGGCATACAGGGCTTCCAGGATCTCCTCGTGGGCGTTTTCCCGGTTTTCCACCTCGGTGATCAGCCGGGCTAAGGCACGGGGATGGCCAGCCTTGAAGTCCTGGATCAGGCGTTGGAGAGAGGGTTTCATGAAAAGAAGTGCCGGGGGCGGGATTTGAACCCGCACGGGATTGCTCCCACATGGCCCTCAACCATGCGCGTCTGCCAATTCCGCCACCCCGGCGTGCCGATAATGATATGCAGCCCCGGCCCGGAAGTCAACGGGAAAGAGTAGATGCGCCAGGACACAATGGTCGGAGTACCGTACGATCGTCTGGAGAGCCTTTTTTGAACACCGTCAGGGAATGCCTGTACGGTTATATGGAAATCCTCATCAGAGCCTTTTTCTGCCCTATTGTATAGCGGAGCTTTCCTGGAGACCACTTAGCAACCCCCGAAACGGTGCCTCTCCTCCTGAGGTGTCTTTCACCGAGTAAGGGTTTAAAATAGGCGCAAGAAGGAGGTGTCAAAGATGAAACAGTCCAGAGAAGAATTGCTGAAGAGGCTGAGGGAAATGACCACCGTGGGGAAGAAGGTGAGGTTTAAGCGGAAAGGAGGACCCGAAAAGAGCTATGTTATTGGAGTGGTTGTGGATGAGGTCAGTGTGATGGATCCCAATCCAGAGTACAGGTATTTCATTCAGAAAATTCAACGTACCGACGGCATTGTTTCCTATCGGATATGCTACTATACGCTTGATTCAGAGAAGACTCGCATTAGTTTCGGTCAGTTTTCTTCGGAAATTCCGGAGGAGCAATTTAAGGAATTGCTGAAACTCGCCCACGAGAAGTGGGGGTTGTAGCTGCTCCTGAGAACGAAGAGCGTTGGCGGGGGCGGCGCCGCAGGCGCCGCCCCCGCCAAATTTTTCGGACCCCCTACAGGTACACCTTGTTCTGCTCCAGGTGCAGGGTGTCTAAAAGCCGCCGTTGGAGCCAGCGCCGGTACCAGCGGTTCCGGCGCAGGGCCTCGCGGATCCGGGGCAGCGCCTGCTCTACGGCCCTCTGGCCCTGATCTACGGCGAAGCGCCACTTTTCAAAATCCACCCAGGTCATGTCGTCCAGTTCGGGCCGGATCACCACCTGGGCCAGGTTCAGGAGCAGGCGGTGGAGCTTTTGCACGCCCATCTGATCGGCCCGGATCATGGTTTCCAGGGCGTTGACGGGCCGGTGGGTTTCCGGAGGACTGCCCACATCCACAGCGATCACGAAGTCCACGCCGTGCAGCCACAGGGTTTCCACGGGCACCTTCATGCTGGGGCCGCCGTCCACGAGGAGCCAGTCGTGGAGTTCCAGGGGCGGGAACACGCCCGGAATGGCCGAAGAGGCGTACAGGGCACGCCACAGCGGGCCCGTGGTGAAGATCACATCCGTGCCGGTTTTGAGGTCCAGGGCCGACACGAAGAAGGGCCACGGTAGGTCGTCAAAAGTGTGGTACCGCACCAGGTTTTTGATGGAGATCTGGAGGGCCCGGCCCGAGAGCACGGCCTCGCTCCGGAGAGCCTTGAGGTAGGTGAGGCCGTTCCGCACCCAGTGTTGCACCGTGCCGAACACGCCGTGGGCCTCCCGGCGCAGGCCGCCGAAGCCGATCTCCTGGTACCCGCGGCTCTGCAGCCCCTCCTCGATGACCTGCAGGCTCCCTTTGTAGCCGTACAGGCCAAAGAGCGCCCCCAGGATGGAGCCCGCGCTGGTGCCACTGACGGCCACGGGCCGGATGCCGGCCTCCTCCAGCGCCTGCAGCACGCCCAGGTGGGCCAGTCCGCGGGCGCCGCCCCCGCCCAGAGCGATGCCGATCCGCTGGCCTCGGCCCCACATGGCGCCTACTCCTGGGGCAGCCCCAGGATCCGGGGCTCGGGGTCCCCTTCCCGCCAGATCCCCACGGGCATGGCCTGGGTGTTGTAGGCGAAGCCGACTTCGCCCTCGTGGTTCAGGGCGATGACGCCGGCCTCCAGGTGAACCTTCCGGCTCAGGTAGTCCACCCCGGCCTCACAGGCCTTCTGGGGCGAGAGGCCTGTGGCCATGAGGTCGGTCACGGTCTTGGAAAGCAGCACGCGCATGATGCCCTCGCCGATGCCGGTGGACGAGGCCCCGCCGAAGGGGGTGGCGTAGGTGCCGGCCCCGGGGATCGGGGTGTCGCCCACCCGGCCGAGGAGTTTGAGGAACACGCCGCCCGTGGAGGTGCCGGCCACGATCTCTCCCCGGCTGTCCAGGGCCACGCAGCCCACCGTGCCCTTGAGGAGTTCGGGGTGCTTGCGGATGAGGTCGCGGATCCGGGGATAGTGCAGGGTGTCCTCGCCCTTCAGGAGTTTTTCGCGCAGTTTCCGCCACTGTTCCCGCCGCTCCTCGGTGATGGGATCGTAGGGTTCAAAGCCCAGGAGCCGGGCCAGTTTCTCGGCGCCCTCGCCCACCATCAGCACATGGTCGGTTTCCTGCATGACATGGTAGGCGAGCAGAATGGGGTTTTTGATGTGTTCCACGCCGGCCACGGCGCCCATCCGGAGGTCGCTGCCCCGCATGATGGAGGCGTCCAGTTCGCAGCGGCCGTCTAAGGTGAGCACCGATCCGGTGCCGGCGTTGAAGGTAGGATCGTCTTCCAGGGCCATCACCGCAGCGAGGCAGGCCTCCTCTGCGGTGCCCCCGTTCTGGAGTCGTTCAAAGCCGGAGGTGACGGCCCGGTGGATCCCCCGGGCGATGCGGTCCCGGTCCTGAGGACGCCAGCGGCCGGCGCCCCCGTGCACGATGATTGCCCTCATACGCCCATCCTTTCCCTGAGTTTTTGGAACCGTTCAAACTCTTCGCGAAGCCGTTGCTCCAGGAGGTCCGGGTCCAGGCCCGGATGCTCCTCGGCAAAGGCATAGAGTGACGCCACCACATTTTCGTACATCTGGTCCAGGAAGGCCCGGATTTCCTCGGCGGAATAGGGGCCGAATTCCCCCTTCCGGAGCCGTTCCAGGAAGGGTTCCAGTTCCATGGGGCCCTCTTCGGCCGAGAGGGAGAGGTAAAGATCCAGAAGGGACGGTCGTTTCACCGGGTTCCGGATGCCGGGGGCGGGACTCGAACCCGCACGGGGTTTCCCCCAGGGGATTTTAAGTCCCCTGCGTCTGCCATTCCGCCACCCCGGCACAGAAAGAGGCGGCGCCGGGATTCGAACCCGGGAATAGCGGATTTGCAATCCGCCGCCTTGGTCCACTTGGCTACGCCGCCGTCGTCAAGTAGAATATAGCGGAAGCCGTTGAGGTGTCAACAGGTTCGGCTCCAACGAAAAACCCATGAGGTCTCTCAACCTGGATGTTTTACTGGACACGGCCGTGCAGGCCGCCATCGTGGGGTCCCGGGTTCTCCTGGAAAACTTTGGGAAACTGAAACCCTCGGAGGTGGAAACCAAGGCGGTCAACGACTTCGTGACCCGCGTGGACCGGGAATCCGAGGAAACGATCCGGGCCTTCCTGCGGTCGCAGTACCCGGATCTCCCCTTCCTGGGTGAAGAAGAGGGCGGGGAAGAGGCCGAGGTGTTCTGGCTTGTGGATCCCTTAGATGGCACTACCAACTACATCCACGGGTTTCCCTTCTTTTCGGTGTCCGTGGCGCTGATCCAGGAGGGTCGGCCCGTGCTGGGCGTGGTGTACGAACCGCTGCGCCGGGACCTGTTCGCCGGCCGGCGGGGCGGCGGCGCCTACCGGAACCATCGGCGGCTCCGGGTATCCGGTCGCACCGGCCTGGCCGGCACCCTGATCGCCACGGGCTTCCCTTTCCGGGCCAAGCACATGCTGGACCCCTACCTTGTGGCCTTTCGCCGCATCTTCCTGGCGGCCTCCGGTGTGCGGCGGGCCGGGTCGGCCGCCCTGGACCTGGCCATGACGGCGGCAGGCGTGGTGGACGGCTTCTTTGAGTTTGGGCTCTCGGGCTGGGACATCGCGGCCGGCGCCCTGCTGGTGCAGGAGGCCGGCGGCGTGGTCACCGATTTCCAGGGCGGCGACCGGTACCTGGAAACCGGCAATGTCCTGGCCGGCCCGGAACCCGTGGTTCGCGAACTCCTGCCCCTGGTGCGGGAGGCCTTCGGCGGCATCCCATGAAACTCCCCTGGTTCCAGAAGATCCTGCGGGTGTTCCGCCGTACCGCCTACGACACCCCCAGAATCCGCTTCTGCGCCCGCTTCGACCCCCAGAGCCGGGTGCTCGTGCTGCTGCCGGAAAACGCCTACGACTTCGGCCTGGCCCTGAAGACCATCGTATCGGTGCTGCGGTACTTCCAGGCCACCCCCCGCTACATCCTGGAACCCCGGGGCCGGTCGTACCGGCCCTGGCTGGAGGCCTATCGGGTGCACGACCTGGAACTCTGGCCGCCGGAAACCCCGGAGCCCGTGGATATCCTGCTGGATTTCTCCCGCCCGCCTTCCCCGTATCGGGAGTTTCCCCGCGAGGTGCAGGCCGAGTACCGGGTGTCCTTTGATCCCGAGAGTTTCCCCTTCTACAACCTGCTGGTGAGCACGGATTTCCAGAAGCCCCGTCCCTACGAGGCCCTGTGCCGGATCTTCCAGATTCCCCTCGTGAACCTGCAGCCCGTGTCTTCCCCTGAACTCAAGGGCAAGATGTGGAACGAACTGGTGTACCGGGGCCACACGCCCGACCGGAAACTCGTGTTCCTGGATACCCAGCTCCAGGAGCGCGACCTGGACCGCATTGAGGCCCAGCTCGTGCGCGTGACCTTCCTGCACACCGGCAAGGCCGATCGGGGCCTGGACATCACCCGGTACCACCCCCTGGAGCAACTGGCCCTCCTTTCGCTGGCGGACCTCTACATCGGCGAGGATTCCCTATTCCTGCCCATGGCGCTGGACCTGGGGATTCCCGTGCTCCTCCGGAAAACCGAGCGGGCCTTTGAGGAAAGCGACCGCCTGCGCCTCTGGGAGAACATGGAGTCCCTGGAGGAAACCCTGAAGGCACTGTTTCGGCGATGATCCGGTACCTCCTGCAGCTGTTGGGCCGCCACAAGGTGCGCACCTTCTTCGTGCTGGTGGCCATCTTCGGGTATTCGCTGCTCAACGGCGTGTCGCTGGCCTTCCTTTCGCCTCTGTTGAAGGTGCTCTTCAGCGGCGGCCAGGCCCTGGCCGTGCCCGGCGCCCACAGTTCCCTGCTGGACCGCCTGAGCCGCTGGATCGCTGGCATTCCGCCCATGGAGGCTGTGCAGCGGCTGGCCGTGGCCATCGTGGTGCTGTTCTTCTTCAAGAGCCTGTTTGCCTATCTGCAGCGCTTTTTAACGGTGATGCTGCAGGAGCGCATCGCCCGCGACCTGCGCAACGAACTGTACGAAAAGGTGCTGCAGTTTCCGGTGTCCCGGGTGGAACAGGCGTCCACCGGCGAATGGGTCGCCCGGTTCCTCAGCGATGTCAACCAGGTGAAGAACACGATCACCAACGGCCTTTTTGAAATGGTCAAGGAGGGCAGCAACGCCCTCATGTACCTGATCATCGCGCTTCTGGCCAGCTGGCGGCTCACCCTGTTCGCCTTTCTGGTGGTGCCGGTGTTCTCCTACCTGATCGTGCTCATCGGCCGGCGGATCCGCAAACGCTCCAAGCGGGTTCAGGACCGCATGGCCGAACTGGGCAAGCACCTGGCTGAGACCCTGGAGGCGATCCGCACGGTCAAGGGCTTCGGCATGGAGCCCTTGGAGGCCCGCCGGTTCCGGAGCCGGACCCGGGCCTTTTACCGGGCCCTGAAACGCCGGGAGTTCCTGCGGGCCCTGGGTTCGCCGTTGACCGAGTTTCTGTCGTCCCTGGCGGCCGCCCTGATCCTTCTGTACGGCGCCCGGCTCATCTTTGTGGACCATGCGTTGACGCCCGACCGCTTCTTCGTGTTCCTGGCCGGCGCCCTTTCGCTGATGGCGCCCTTTAAACGGATCTCCAACGCCAACGCCATCCTGCAGCACGGCCTGGGCGCCGGGGTCCGGCTGCTGGAAATCCTCCGGTCGCAGGAACGGGAAACCAGCGGCACCCGCGAGTTTCCGGGGCTCCGGCGGGAAATCGTGTTTGACCGGGTGTCCTTCGCGTACCGGCCCGATCGGCCGGTGCTCTCCGAGGTGTCGTTCACCCTGAAAAAGGGCCAGAAGATTGCCCTGGTGGGGCCTTCGGGCGCCGGCAAAACCACCATTGCCGATCTGCTTTTGGGCTTTTACCCGCCCACCTCCGGCCGGATCCTCGTGGACGGCGTGGACCTCAGGGAATACGATCTCCGCTCCTACCGAAGGCATGTGGCGCTGGTGCCCCAAACGGTGCTCCTGTTTTCCGGCACCGTGCGGGAGAACATCGCCTATGCGCGGCCCGAGGCTTCGCCGGAGGAGGTGGAACAGGCCGCCCGGCAGGCCCGCGCCCACGAGTTCATCCGGCAACTGCCCCAGGGCTATGAGACCCACCTGGGCGAACGGGCCACGGCCCTTTCCGGCGGCGAAAAGCAGCGCATCGCCCTGGCCCGGGCCATCCTCAGGGGCGCCGAGATCGTGGTGCTGGACGAGGTCACGAGCCACCTGGACCCCAAAACCGACGCCGAGATCCAGGAAACCCTGTGGGCGTTCCTGGAGGACCGCACGGCGCTGATCATCGCCCACCGCCTGAGCACCGTGGAACGCGCCGACCAGATCCTGGTAATCCACGAGGGACGCATTGCCTGCCGCGGCACCCACGCCGAACTCCTGAAGGCCTGCGACCTGTACCGCGACTTTTACACCCTGCAGCAGGGAGCCTGAGCCATGCGTTCCCGCCTTCTGCCCTATGTGCTGGTTTCGCTGGCGGTGCTGCTCCTCGTGTCGCTGGGCACCGCCCGGCTCATGCTTTCCACCGTGGAACAGCAGGTGAACCGCACCTCCCGGCTCGTGGCCCTGCTGCTTTCCGAACTCCTGGTGCCCTCCCTGGAGCGGCCCCAGGTGGCCCAAACCCTGCGGCGGGTGCTGCAGGATGTGGACTTCCCCATCGTGGTGACCGATGAACTCGGCCTGCCCCGGGCCTGGCACCGCATCGGCGTGCCGCCCGACCGGTTCACGGCCGAGGAGCTCCAGCATCCCAACCGCCTGAAGCACGACCCCGATTACCTGAAGATCCTGCGCACCATCGCCCGGCTCAAAAAGCTGCACGCGCCGGTGCCCATCGTGGCCCGGAACCGGGTGGTGGGCTACCTGTACTACGGCCTGCCCCCGATCGCCACCTTCCTGCAGGTGCTGCCCTTTTTGCTGCTTGTGGTCGGCGGGCTGACCTTCGCCGGCCTCATGTGGGCGGCCCACTCGTTCCAGGATTACACCCTCAAGGACTTCTGGGCGAGCTTCGCCAAGGGCCTGGCCCACCAGATGGGGGTGCCCGTGTCGTCGCTGTGGGGCTGGCTGGAACTCCTGAAGGCCTCCGGCGCCGACCCCCAGATTCTCGCCGAGATGGAAAAGGACCTGCAACGGCTCTCGGCCATCCTGCGAAGGTTCTCCAAGATCGGAGGCGAGGAACGCCTGGAACCCGTAGACCTGGCCCAGGTGGTGCGGGAAACCGTGGACCTGGCCCGCGATCGCATCGTGCGCAACATGGAGATCCGGCTTTCGCTGCCCGGCCGGTGCACCGTCCGGGGCGACCGCGAGCTTCTTTCCTGGGCGCTGGAAAACCTGCTCAAGAACGCCTACGAGGCCCGCCGGCCCGAGGGCGGCCAGATCAGCATCTCCCTGATGTGCGACCGCGACGAGGCCGTGCTGCGGGTGTCCGACAACGGCAAGGGCATCCCCCGGGAGTACCTGAAACTCCTGTTCAAACGCTCCTTTTCCACCAAGGAACGGGGCTGGGGCGTGGGGCTGCTGTTGGTGCGGCGCATCGTGGAGGAGATCCACGGCGGTAAAATACGCCTGGTGCGCAGCGAACCCTTTGTGGAAACCACCTTTGAACTGAGGTTCCCGCGATGAAGGCCGCCATCATCGGCACCGCCTTTTCCGGCAAAAGCACCCTGTTCCGGCTGCTGGCCGAGCACGCCACGCCGGGCCGCGACTTCTTTGCGGCCGTCGGCCAGATGACGCTGCCGGTGCCGGGCCTGGAGGACCTGGCCCGGGTGATGGGCTCGGCCCGGGTGACCCCGCCCCGCGCCGACCTCTACGACTTTGAAGGCTTCGGCAAACTGTGGTCCGAGGAGCGCGCCGGCCAGATCTTCAACAGCCTGGCCGGCTTTGACCTGCTCTTGCAGGTGGTCAACGCCTTCGCCCGCGATCCGGTGGCCGACTTTGAGGATCTGGATCTCCGCCTGGTGATCACCGACCTGGAAAGCGCCGAGCGGCACTGGCAGCGGCTGCGCAAGGAGATCCAGGCGGGCAAGGCCGATCGCCGCCTGGGCGAACTGATGGAACAGGCCGTGGCCCTCCTGGAAAACAACCGGCCGCTCCGCCTGCTGGACCTGAAGGAGGCCGACCTCAAACGCCTGCGGGGCTATGGTTTCCTCACGCTCTTGCCCCGGATCGTGGTGATCAACCGGGGAGAGGAGGCCCCGGCACCTGCCCTGGAAAACCTGCTCCGGGAAAAGGGCCTGCCCTTTGTAGAAACCGCCCTGGAACTGGAAGAGGAGATCCAGACCCTGGAGGACCCGGCCGAGCAGGCCGAACTGCGCCGGGCCTACGGCCTGGAAACCGATTTCCGGCACCACCTGGCCGAGGTGTGGCTGGAAACCCTAAACCTCATGCCCTTCTTTACGGCCAACGAGCAGGAGGCCCGGGCCTGGCTGATCCACCGCGGCGCCACCGCTTTGGAGGCGGCGGCCGAGATCCATCAGGACCTGGCCCGGGGGTTCATCCGCGCCGAGGTGGTGCCCCTGGAGCGGTTCCTGGAGGCCGGCTCCTGGAACGCTGCGCGCCAGAAGGGCTGGGTGCGCACCGTGGGCCGGGATCACCCCCTGGAACCCCGGTCGCTCGTGCTCATCCGGTTCCAGCCGCCCCGTTGAGGGCGGCTCGTTGCTATCGCCGAACCCGCAACACCTTTTGCACCCGCACGCCCGGCGGCCCCACGAGCCGCAGGAAGTACACGCCGGAGGCCCCGGTGTGGTTCCAGGCCACCTGGTACCGCCCGGGCTGCAGCCGCTGCCGGAGCAGCACGGCCACCCGCCGCCCGGCCGCGTCAAAGGCCTCCAGGCGGTACAGGCCGGCCCGGGGCACCTCAAACCAGAGGGGGCCGGTGAAGGCTCCGGCCTTCAGGAACCGGAACCCGTAGGCCCGGGGTTCGGGCCCTTCCTGCACCGCCACCCCCTCGGGATAGAACAGGATCGCCAGGGAATCCGCGGGCTCTATGGGATCGCCGTTGTAGGTGTACTGCAGGTAAAAGTCGTTGGCCCCGGAGCCGCCCTGGATGCCGATGGTGGCGCTGTTCGTGGG
>WGAB01000042.1 GCA_015489295.1 Caldifarciminota bacterium | reverse complement strand
GGATGTAATGGGCATCGTAGGCCTTCTGGGCCCAGGAGGCGTTTTCCAGAAGATGGCTCAGGTTTTCACCGCCCACAAAGGCCACCACCAGTTGCACCGAGTCGGCCGGCGACAGGTAGGCCACCGGTCCCACCGAAAGGAGCGGGATCGGGTCCGGATAGCCGTGCTCGGCCACGTACTCATCGTCCACATCCGGGTCCCGCGTGGTGTCGCTCAGCAACTGGTACCGCTGGAGATCGGACACCGAGCCCGTCATGTCCTGCCAGGACCACCAGTGGAACCCCACCTGCAGGGAATCCAGGGGCAACCGCCGGCCGTTGAACTCCACGCCCAGGAGCTTCAACCCCATGTACTGGGTGGCCACGGTGTCAAAGCCGTCGTTGCGCTCGTAGATCAGGTGCAGGGAGTCCAGGTACACCAGGCGTTTGTGCTGGAAAAAGGGCGTGCGGCCGAACTGGTCGCCCCAGAAGTCCCGGTTGCCGGTCACGAGTTCGGCGTACATGCCCAGGTACAGGTCGGAGAGCACGCCGGCGCCGATGTGGTGCACGGTGTAGGTGAGGATCACGAAGTCGTCGGCAAAGGGATAGCTCCAGCCGTAGCTGCGGAGGTTCACCTGGAGGTCCAGGGGCACATGGTTGGGCACGGGCTGCAGGTTGTCGTAGAAGGTGGCCAGGAAGTCCTCTTCGGACACCGCATCGGGCGAGTAGTAGGGCGAGGTCAACAGGCTGGAGCGGATCCGGATGGTGTCGCTGTCGGCCGGCGTGGGATAGAACTCAAAGCCCTCGCTGCCGGCGGTGGCGCTGGTGGCATCCACGACGCCGGTGGTCACCAGGGTGTCGCCCTCGGTGTTCACCGCGCCCACCCACAGGCCCCCGCGGTACAGGTGCTCGGTGCCGGAATGCCGCGGGTACTCCAGCGAGGGCCGGGGCCGGCCGGTGGCCGGGTCGTACACCCGGAACCCGTTGCCCACCATGCCGAAGTTGGTGATGGTGAGCGACAGGTTGCCGATTTTGGTGTAGTGGGTGATGTCGGTTTTGGCGGCTAAGAGGCCGACCCAGAGCAGCAGGAACAGCGAAGCCAGAATGCGCGGCCTCATGGCGTGCCTCCTTCGTTGCCGCCGGGCCGCACCGGCCGGGTGTACTTTTCCAGCCAGTCGCCCTGGTCGTTGTGGAAGGCGATGTACAGGGTCATGCCGTCGGGCGTGGTGGCGCAGGAAAGGGGTCGGGCCGTGGGGTCGTCGGGGTTTCGGGTTTCCACGATGAAGGCGCCGGAGGCCGAAAACTTCTGTACCCGGGCGTTGCCGTAGTCGGCCACATACACGGCGCCGGTGGTATCCACGGAAACATCCACCGGTTGCCGGAAGAAGCCGGCGGCCGTGTCGCCTGCATGGCTCGTGCCCCCCAGGTGCAGGAGATTGGTGCGGGGGGTATCCACAGACAGGGCCTCCACCCAGTTGTGGCCGGTGCTGGCCACATACACGGCGCCGTTCCAGTAGTCCAGGCCCCGGGGCTCGGCCACATTCAGGATGCCGGAGCCCGGGCCGGCCAGGGTATCCAGGAGCCTGCCGGCGGTGTCGCATACCAGCACCAGATCCAGGTTCCTGCAGGAGAGGTACAGCCGGAACTGGTCGTCCACGGTGAGGCCGCCGGGCACGATGGATTGCCACACGGTATCCGGCTGGCCGTTCACCGTATCCACCCGGGCGATGAGCCAGCGGTCAATGGCGAACTGCCGGATCGGCTCGGCCGACAGCGAAAAGCCGTGGATTTCCTGCAGCGCCGAGTCCACCACCCACAAACTGAAGTCCGGGGCCTGGGCCACGGCCACGGGCGCCTCCAGGCCCGCAAAGGTGACCGGCGCTGGCGCGCCGTTGGTGTACAGGCGGCGCAGCCCCTGGGCATCGGCCACATACAGGAAGCCATCGCGCCCCAGGAACAGGTCCCGCACCCCCTGCACCGTCACCGGCACCTCGGGCCAGCCCTCCACCCGCACATAGGACGACTCCGGGGGCATGCCGGCGTTGCCCACCGGCGGCAACGGATACTTGCGGCCGCAGCCTGGCAGCAGCGCTGCGGTCAGCAGAAAGGCCGTGAGGATCGGTCCGCCGGTTCTCATTGCACCTCCAGGGTTATGCGGTCCACATCGCCCAGGTACCCGAGGCCGGAGCGGGCGTAGTCAAAGGCGATCCGGTGGCCCCGCAGGGTCCAGCGCAGGCCGAAACCCAGGCTCAGGCCCGAGGGCAGGCCGGTGCGGCCGGGGCCGCGCCCGTTCAACTGGTACCCGGCCCGGAGGAACAGCACATCGGCCACCCGGTACTCGGCACCCAGCCGGAAGGTTTCCATGTAATCCGAAGGCTTTTCCAGTTGCAGGGCCACGAGCAGCGACCGCCACGCGTAGCCGGAAACCCCCATGCGGTACACCACGGGCAGGGCAAAGGCCTCGTAGGTGGCGCCGTTGCGGGCCCGGGGCCGCACATCCGGGCCGATGTTGCTGAGGGCCACACCCACCTGGATGCCCCGGTATCCCACATCGTACAGGGTGCCAAGATCCAGGGCGACGCCGTAGGTGCGGGTCACATACAGGTCTTCGCCCAGCACCTTGAGGTTGGCGCCGAAGGCGAAGCGGTCGCTCACCCGCAGAGCGTAGTTGACCCCGGCCAGGTAATCAGCATAGCGGAAATACTCGCCCGTGCCCCCGGGATGGTATTCATCGGTCACCTTCATGGCGTCGGTGGCCAGAGAGCCCACGAAGATGCCCACGGCGCTGGCCGAGCCCAGCCGGGTGGCCCAGGCGGCATAGGTGTACTGGATCTCCGCCGGCCAGAAGGCGTGGGACACGCCGGCCACCGCATGCTCCAGAAAGCCGGTGCCCGCGGGGTTCCAGTAGGGGGCTGTGGCGTCGGTGGCACGCGACACATAGGCCTCGCCCAGGGCCACGGCCCGGGCGCCCACGCCGATCTTCAGGAAGGCGAAGGCCGTGGTGCCCACCTTTTGCCCGCCGAGGATCTCAAAAAAGCCGGCCTCCAGGCCTTCTGTCAGGGCCAGGCCGAGGGCGAGCACCGGCACCCCCTTCCGGAGGCTTCGGAAGAGGCGGCGCAGGGCCCAAAGGTTCAAAAACTTCCTCATCGTGCTCCTCAAAAGCGGGCCTCCAGACCCACCTGGATACTGCGGGGGGCCCGATAGCGGGCCGGGTTCAGCATCTCCAGCGGTGTGGTCCGCGGCGGCAGCGGGTCGCCGGGCTCGTAGGCCCGGCCGGTCACCGGGTTCACATAGTACACATTGCGGTGGTTGAACAGGTTGCGCACCGAAAGCCGGAAGGTCCAGGTGCCTCCGGCCATGCGGAACCCCTTGCGGAACGAGAGGTCTACCCGGTGCCAGGGCGGACCCAGGCGCGAGTTCCGTTCGCCCGGGTTGCCCAGGGTGTCAATGGGCGTGTATCGTCGGCCGGCGCTGTACGAGGCGTTGAGCACCACCTGCCAGTCGCCGGGCAGGCGCCAGGGGCCGACGTGCAGGTGCTCGTTGCGGCCCAGCCGATACCCCAGAGTCAGGAACATCTCGTACGGACGGTCCCACCGCAGGTACCACTCGCCCAGGCTCTCCTCGCCACCCACGAAGTAGTAGTCCTCTTCGGTGGACGAGCGGCCCTTGGCCTGCGACAGGGTGAGTTCCATCCGGCCGAACCAGTGGTCCGACAGCCGTTTTTCCAGCCGGGTTTCCAGGCCCACGGTGCGGGCGTAGTCGGCGTTGAAGTACATCCAGTAGTCGGGATTGGGCGGAATCCCGGGCACCTTTCGGGCCGTGGGATAGTTGAAGATGTCCTTGTAGTAGGCCACGAGCGACATCTTGAGGTTTCGGCTCAGCAGGTGTTCCCAGCCCAGTTCGTAGGCCACGGTCACCTGGGGCTTCAGGTTCGGGTTGCCCACCAGTTCGTAGGAAGACGAGGCCCGAACCCCCAGTTTGGAGTACACATACTTGAAGTCGGGCATCTGGGAAAAGTGGCCGTAGGAAAAGAAGAACTTGTCCACATCGGTCACCGGGTACGCGATGCCAATCCGGGGGCTCAGGTGGCCCTTGTAGTGGTACGAAGTGCCCGGCAGTTTCGGGGTTTCGTCCAGATACCGCTGATACTCCTGGGCCACGATGGGCGCCAAATCGCCCGAGGCGAGGCCCCGGGCCACGCCCCTTTCCAGGTAGCGGCCGGGCACCCAGAAGTCGTACCGCAGCCCGATGTTGGCCACCATGCCGGCGAAGGTGATGCGGTCCTGCACATAGAAGCCGCCCCGGGTGGTGTACACGCGGTACACATCGTGGTTCAGGCCCAGGCCGTCGGGCGAGTAGAACCAGGGGTACTGGATGTCAATCCACTGGGCTTCGGTGTAGTTCAGGAGCAGGCCGGTTTTGGCGGTGTGCACGGCCCGGGGCATGAGGGTCCAGTCGGCCTTCAGGATGTAGCTCTCCACATAGTGGTCGTGCCAGTAGGGGGCGTCGCCCGCATCGTAGAAGCCGTAGGGCGGCACATCATCGCGCCGCTCCTGATACTCGCTCCAGTGCTTGCCCTGCACATCCAGGTGCAGGTTGGAAAACACCCGCGAGAGCCGCACCTCGTAAAAGGACCGCGGGGTGAGCATGTGCTTGAACGACAGGATGGCCTGGTTGGACTCCCGGGTGAACACCGGATAGTGGTCCAGGAT
>WGAB01000041.1 GCA_015489295.1 Caldifarciminota bacterium | reverse complement strand
GAAAACTCCGACGATGTGCTCAACGCCCTGGCCGATAGCCTGGTGGAGTTTTCTGTGGAAAAGCCCGAGATCCTGCCGGAGTTGCAGGAGGACTGGCAGAACCTGGTGGAGGTGAGCCTGCAGGCCGTGGCGGAGATGGTGGCCGCGGTCCGGGCCTACTTCAAGGACATCGCCGCGGTGCGGAACCACATCGCCAGCATCATGTTCTACGAAAAGGAGTCCGACAAGGTGGGGGAGAAGCTCAAACGCCAGATCTTCGGCCGAACCGATCTGCGGCTCAGCCACAAGATGCACCTCCGCACCTTCATCTCCTTTATCCAGGACCTGGCGGACCGGGCCGAGGACGTGGGCGACCGCCTGTCCATCTACGTGATCAAGCGCCTGGTATAGCATGGTCTGGTTCTACCTGTCCAGCGGCCTCTTCCTGGGCTGGTCCCTGGGCGCCAACGACGCGGCCAATGTCTTTGGGACCGCCGTGGCCACCCGGATGCTCCGGTTCACCCTGGTGGCCACCGTGGCCGCGGTGTTCGTGATCCTCGGGGCCGTGATCGGGGGCGCCGGCCCGGCCCACACCTACAGCAAACTCGGCGCGGTCAACGCCCTGGGCGGGTCCTTTACCGTGGCCCTGGCGGCCGCGGTGACCGTGGCCTGGATGACCCGCATCGGCCTGCCCGTGAGCACCACCCAGGCCATCGTCGGGGCCATCGTGGGCTGGGACCTCTTCGTGGGGTTGCCCGTGGACCGCCCTACCCTCCTCAAGATCCTGACCACCTGGGTTGCGTCGCCGGTGCTCACCGCCGCCTTCGCCTATCTGGGGGTGCGGCTGGCCCGGACCCTGATCTATCGGGTTCGCATTCATCTCCTGGACCTGGACCTCTACACCCGCGTGGCCCTGCTGCTGATCGCCGCCTTCGGCGCCTACAGCCTGGGGGCCAACAACATCGCCAACGTCATGGGCGTGTTCGTGGGATCCAACCCGTTCCCAGATCTCCGGATGGGGGCTCTTCTTCACCTCAGCCGGACCCAGGTGCTCTTCCTCATCGGCGGCCTGGCCATCGCCGTCGGGATCCTCACCTATTCCCACCGGGTGATTCGGACCGTGGGCAACGAGATCATGAAACTCTCGCCCATTGATGCATGGATTGTGGTGGCGGCCGAATCTCTGGTGCTCTTCATGTTCGCCTCCCGCAGTCTGCAGCACCTGCTGATGCAATTGCACCTGCCCACGATCCCGCTCGTGCCCGTGTCCAGCTCCCAGGCGGTGGTGGGCGGCGTCATCGGCATCGGCCTGGCCAAGGGCGGCGGACGGGCCCTGAACCTCTCCGTGATCCGCCGGATCGTGTGGGGGTGGGTGGTCACCCCGATAACGGCCGGGGTGCTCTCCTTCTTCGGCCTGTTTTTCATGCAGAACGTGTTCCAGCAGCAGGTGTACCGGCCGCTGGTGTACACCCTGGACACGGCCACCCTGCAGGAATTGCACCGGCTGGGGGTGGTGCCTCCTGCCATCGACAGCCTGGAGGGCCGTACTGTCGTAGGGGCGCGGGCGTGGCAGCAGCAGCTCAGGGCGCTGGGCCTTAGGGGCAAGGCCCTGGAAACCGTGCTGGCCTACACCCAGGTGGACAGCCTTCTGGTGGATTCCGCCCTGGCCCGTCGCGCCCTTCCGCCCGATCTGTTTCCGCCGGCCTATCTGGAGCCGGTGCTGGCGCTGCACGGCCGCCTGTTCCTGCACCACTGGCAGCTGGAACGGGCGTTGCAGCGGCTGAGCCCGGCCTGGCAGCCCCAGGGCCCCGGCCAGGAGGCCTACAATCGGGCCCTCCGGGCCCGGTACCGGCTTCTCTTTGAAACCTTCCAGATCCAGCGGGTGCGAGACTTCCGGCGCCGCGCCAGCCCCCGTCGGTCCTCGGTATAATTCCCCCTGTCATGTGGAAACGGTTTGAGCGGGTGGTGTCGGAAAAGAACGCCCACATGCGCCTGGACCAGTACCTGGTGATCTCGGGCATCGGGCTCACCCGGAGCCAGGTGGACCGGCTGATCAAAGAGGGCCGGGTGTGGATCAACGGCAAGCCAGCCCCCAAGCCCGGCTATCGCGTGAAGGCGGGCGACCACATCGTGGCCGAATTCGAAGTGCGCGACAAACTGGAGATCCGTCCGCAGGAGATCCCGGTGCCCATCCTGTACGAGGACGAGGACGTGGTGGTGATCAACAAGCCGGCGGGCATGGTGGTGCACCCGGCCAAGGGCAACCTCGACGGCACGCTGATCAATGCCCTGCTGGCCCGGTATCCGGCCCTGCCCACCACCTCCGACAAAACCCGGCCCGGCGTCGTACACCGGCTGGACAAGGAAACCTCGGGGGTCATGGTGGTGGCCCTTTCGGACCGGGCCGTGCGGAGCCTGGCCCGGCAGATGGCCGAGAAGGTGGCCCGCCGGGAGTACCTGGCCGTGGTGTGGGGCAACCTGGAACGGAACGAGGGCGTGATCGAGGCGCCCATCGGTCGGCACCCCATCGACCGGAAACGCATGGCCGTAACGCCCTTTGCCTCCAAGCCCGCCATCACAGAGTACGAGGTCCTCCAG
>WGAB01000040.1 GCA_015489295.1 Caldifarciminota bacterium | reverse complement strand
GGATTCCCCAGGATGGCGAGCTGTGCGGGCAGGCTGTCGGGATCCAGGAACTGGGGGTTCTTGTAGGCGGCCTCGTAGGGCGGCCGCTGGAAAAAGTGGCCGTAGGCGAAGTGCAGCACCGCGTTTTCCGACAGCGGATAGGCGAACCCCAGGCGGGGCGAGAGTTGCCAGCGGGCCGGGGCCCAGACCAGGGGCGAATGCGGATCTTCGGGGTTCTGCCACATCCGGGCCCGGGGATTGGCGTAATCCAGCCGGAGCCCGAGGTTCAGCACCAGGTTGGGATACTCAATCTTGTCGCGCAGATACAGGGCCGCCTCGCGCGGGCGCCGCAGGAACCGTTGATGCACGCGCGGCCCCTCAAAGCCGGCCACGACAAACAGGCGCTCGTAGCTCTCCAAAAACAGCCGGTGCAGCTGGGCTTCACCCCCCATCTTGAACTCGTGGTGCCGCCACTGGTAGGTGAGGTCGCCCTTCAGCGTATAGGTGCGGGTTTCGGCCTGCCGGTAATTGGGCTCGTCGCCGTCCACGAAGAACTCGGTGCAGGCATCCAGCACCGGGGGCTCGTACTCCTCGGGGCGTTTGCCCGGGATGCCCGTGGTTTCCACCTCGGCATACACGCCGGCCACCAGGTTGTAGAAGAGGTGGGGGCTGACCAGATGGGTGAACTTCACGGAAAGCAGGGAACTCTGGACCCGGGTCACGGGGTAGTGGTCCCAGCGGTACTTCCAGGCGTGGCTGTAGCCCTGGCGTTCGGTGCGGCTCCGATCCAGGGTGGCCGAAAGCCGGTACCGGGGCGTGCGGTACAGGAGTTTGCCGGTCACCGCCCGTTCCAGGCGATAGCCGAAGGGCAGGTAACTTTCCTCGTTGCGATACACCCCGGCCAGCATGCCGTAGAGCCCGGCATAGAGCGGCCCTTCCCATCGGCCGCGAAGGGTGCCCAGGAACGGCACACCCCGCCATTCCCTGAGATTCTGGGGCCGGAACAGGGACCGGCCCAGGGAATCGCGATGGCTGTCAAAGCCCGGGCCCAGCATATCGGCCCGGCGATAGGGCGAGGGTTCCAGGGTGGCGCTCTGGTACTCCAGGAAATAGGCAGCCCGGCTCCGGGGCTCGGCCGTGGCCACCTCCACCACGCCGGACAGAGCGTTGCCGTACTCCGCCGAAAAGGTGCCCACCTGCAGCGACAGATCGGCCAGCACCGAGCGGTCCAGAACACCGTGGAACCCGCCGGTGAGCGGATTTCGCACGGGCAGGCCGTCGATCACATAGAGCACCTCATCGGACCGGCCGCCGCGGATATGCAGTTCGCCGCCCGGCCCTTCCATCACGCCGCCCTGCTGGCGCAACACATCCTGCACATCCTCCACGGGCAGCGCTTCCAGCTGCTTGCGATTGACGGACACCGATTTCCAGGTGATGTCGGGCTGTACGGGCGGCGCCTTGGCCGTGACCACCACGGGCTCGGTGTGGATCTCCTGAACCGGCAATTCAAAGTCCACGAAGGTGGTGCGGTTCATCTCCACCCGCACCCCGCGTTTCTCCACAGGCTGATGGCCCAGGTACTCGGCCCGCAGGGTGTAGGTGCCCGGCGGCACATTCAGCAGGTAGTAGAAGCCGTCGGCGTCGGTGCTGGTTCCCCGTTTGAGTTCGGGGATGTAGACGCTGGCCGCGGGCAGGGGGGCGCCGGTACCGGCCTCCACCACCCGGCCGGCGATCTTGCCACCCGCCGCCTGGAGCAGCAGGGGCACCAGCAGGAGGGCACCAGCAATCCGGCAGCGCATGGGCTACTCGGCCAGTTTCAGCACCCGAAGGGTGCCGGCGCCGGGCACGCGGATCCAGTACACCCCGGCCGGTGCCGTGGTGCCGTTCCACCGGGCCTCAAAGGCGCCCTCGCCCCGGCGATGGGTGCGGAGCACCTGGATCCGGCGGCCGGAGGCGTCGTAGATCTCCAGCACCGGCGCAGCCGTCCACGGCCCCTGGGCCAGGATCCGGGTGGTTCCCCGGAACAGGGTGGGAACCGCCTGCAGCCGGTATCCGGCGATCCGGTGTGCGTTCTCGGCCACGGCATAGGGCTCTTCGCGCACCACGATGCCGTCCACCCGGGTTTCGGCCTCGCCCGAGAACTGGTACGCGTACACGCCGAAGTAGCCGCTGGTCAGCGCCGTGGGGTCGGTATCCACGATGGGGCAGCCGGGCAGGAGTTGATCGTCGTAATAGGCCCACAGGGAATCGCCGACGGCCTTGATCTTGAGTTTGTGCCAGCCGCTCTGGGTGGGAACGCCGCCGGGAATCTCGGAGGCGCCCCACACGCGGAGGTTCCGGAGCACGGGCATGCCGCTGTCCGGGATCATGGCGTAGTACAGGCGCAGCCGCTGGTCCTGGTCGAACTCGGCCGCGAAGTAGTAGTACTCAAAGGTGAGGGGGCGGGCCCGAATGGCCAGGCCGTTGTACGGCCCCAGGTTGGTGCTGGGGTCCACCACGGTGTACACCCAGGCCTCCACGGAGTAGTCGGTGAGCGTCGGCGAGCCGGCATAGGCCAGGGCGGCGAAGCCGACCACGCTGCCCACCCAGCCGTCGCCCTCGGGGGTGGTGTTGTCCTGGATCACGGCCATGGTATCGTCCAGGCCGAAGAAGGCGTGCCATTCCAGCTGGGGCTGGCCGCCGGTAAAGTGTTCCTCGTACAGAACCTGCCCAAAGAGGGGCAGGGAAAAGAGCAGCACCCACGCCAAACGCTTCATGGTGCACCTCCTAAAGTTTCCAGGTGAACCCCAGGCGATGGGCCAGGCCCAGGGGTTCCACGGTTTCCACGGCGTAATCCACCCGCATCCGGCCCTGGTACAGGCCCAGG
>WGAB01000039.1 GCA_015489295.1 Caldifarciminota bacterium | reverse complement strand
TCCAGGTCCTGGGGGTCCACTTCGTCCAGGGTGATCTCCGGCTTTAAGGGCAGGCCGTTTTTGCCCTTGTAGGTGCGGCGCTCCGGGGCGGCGATCCGGGTGTCAAACCCCGCCTCCCGGAGGCGGTACAGGGGATACAGAAACTCGGACTCCTCCACGAAGTCTTCCAGGAACACGATGGCCTTCATGGTGCACCTCCTATGCTGTGCGCCAATCGGAAACCTCGTCCAGGTAGGCCATGTCTTCGGGGGGCAGGCGGAACCCCACCACCCCGAGGCTCTCCTGGAGCTGGTCCACGCTGTTGGCACCGATGATGGGGGCGGTAATGTAGGGTTTACCCAGCAGCCAGGCCAGGGCCACCTGGGCCGGGGTTTTGCCGTGCTTCTGGGCCACGCGATCCAGGGCCTCCAGCACCCGGAACCCGCGTTCGTTGAAGTACTGGGCCCGGATCCGCTCGGCCCGGGGGGTTTGGGGCAAGGGCTTGTCGGGCCGATACTTGCCGGTGAGAAAGCCGCCGGCCAGCGGACTATAGGGGATCACGCCCAGGCCAAACTCCTGCACCACATGCACGAGTTCCCGCTCAAAGCCGGCCCGGTTCACCAGGTTGTAGTGGGGCTGGAGGCTGTCAAAGCGGGCGATCTTGAGGACATCGCTGAGCCAGAGGCTGCGGGTCAGGAGCCAGGCCGGGAAGTTGGAGGCACCGATGTACAGTACCTTGCCCTGGTGCACCAGGTCGTCCAGGGCACGCAGGGTTTCGTCCAGCGGGGTCTCCTCGTCGGGCCAGTGGACCTGGTACAGGTCAATGTAGTCGGTTTGGAGGCGGCGCAGGCTGTCTTCCACGGCCAGCATGATGTGATGGCGGCTCAGGCCCTCGCCGTTGGGGCCGTCCCACATGCGGCCGCGGACCTTGGTGGCCAGAACGATCTGGCGTCGCACGCCCCGGCTCTTGAGCCAGCGGCCGATGATCTGCTCGGAAACGCCGCCGGGATTGCCTTCGACCCAGCGGGAATAGACATCGGCGGTGTCCAGGCAGTTGCCGCCGGCCTCCAGGTAGGCGTCCATCACCTGGAAGGCCGTGGATTCATCGGCCGTCCAGCCGAACTGCATGGTGCCGAGGCAAAGCTCGCTGATCTTGAGGCCGGTTCTTCCGAGTTTCCGGTATTCCATGGAAGTTCACCTCCCTTGCTTTCTCCGGCCCCTAAGGATAACGCTTCCCTCGGCGGGCCTGTTTCCCCAAAGGGTTCCCGCGTATAATTCGACAAAGCGGAGGGATCAAAGATGAAGGTTTTGCTGTTGCTGATGCTTTCCCAGCTCCGGATCGGCCCCTACCTGAGCTGGGACGATTCTACGACCACGACGATCCGGATCACCTGGCACACCTATGCACCCGACACGGGAATCCTGGTCTATGGCATCGATGCCTTTACCGACACCCTTCGCGACACCCTTGCCACCACGGTTCACGCCTTCAAGCTCACCGGGCTTACGCCGGGCACCCGGTACCAGTACAGGGTGGAGGGCGCCGGCTTCGCTTCGCCCACCTATACCTTCCATACCTCCTCGCCGAACGCCGACAGCGTGGTATTCGTGGTCTTCGGCGACACCCGGTCCAACGACAACGCCCATGCCATGGTGGTCAACGCCATTATCCAGAAAAACCCGGAGTTCGTGATCCACACGGGCGACCTGGTCTCCTCCGGAAGCCAGGTGAGCGAATGGTACAACTTCTTCAACATCGAGGGCGACCTCATCTGCAACGCGCCCCTGATGCCCTGCATCGGCAACCACGACGAGCCGACCTACAACTACCTGTCCTTCTTTTACCTGCCGGAGAACGAAGAGTACTACTCCTTTGAGTACGGGAACGTGTTCTTCGTCGCCTTGAACACCGAGGCGTGGGATTACACTGCCCAGAGAACCTATCTGGAAACTCGGCTGTCGGAGGCCTCGCAGGATCCCAACAAGTGGCTCATCGTCTACTTCCACCGGCCCCCTTATAGCTGGGGTGGGCATGGGTCCGACTATGCAGTGCGGCAGGCCTTTTGTGATGTGATGGAGAACCACCATGTCAGCGTGGTGTTCAACGGGCACAACCACTTTTATCAGAGGACGGTACCCATCAACGGGGTCACCTACATCGTGACCGGTGGAGGCGGAGCTCCCCTGTACACACCGGGGCAGAGTTCTCTGGTGGCCTATGCGGAGGCCTGTTACCACTTCGTGCTCATCAAGGCGACCGCGGAGAAGTTGTCCATCCAGGCGATCCGGGCCACCGACGGCGTGGTGATCGACTCGCTGACCCTCGTCCGGACCGCGGTCCAGGAGCCGACGGTTCCGGCGGTGATCGGCCCCCGGGATTCCGGCACCCTCGGGGACATCTTTGACATCACGGGGCGGTTTGTGGGGCGGAACCCGCGGGAAATTCGTCGTCCGGGGGTTTACCTGATCCGGCAACAGGCAGGCTACCGGAAGGTTCTCATCCTCAAGTAGGGCCGAAGGCAGCGGAGCCCCCGGGGCCCCGGGTGGCCGAAGGTTTGCCTGCGGAGGGGGAAGGTTGAGGGGTTTGCAGCCCCTTCGCGACTCCAAGGGTCGGAGAAACAAAAACGCCCCGGCAGGTCAGGAGACCTGTCGGGGCGTTTGGTATCAAAGGAAGGACCCGGGCTGCGACCTACTCTCCCACCCCCTTGCGGGGGCAGTACCATCGGCCCTGGCGGGCTTAACTTCCGTGTTCGGAATGGGAACGGGTGTGGCCCCGCCGGTATGGCAGCCCGGGGAAAAGTCCGGGTGATGCCAGCAAACGCCGGCTTCAAAGCCAGGGTTTTCTCCTTGAAGGAGAAAAAGAAGGATTGAGAAGGTGATTAAGCCGCTCGGCCGATTAGTACGGCTCGGCTTCACCGGTTGCCCGGCTTCCACCTGCCGCCTATCGACCCGGTCGTCTTCCGGGGGCCTTAGCCCTGAGGGCAGAGCCCTCAGAGCGGGGCACCTAATCTTGGGGCGCGCTTCCCGCTTAGATGCTTTCAGCGGTTATCGCCTGGGAGCGTGGCTACCCTGCTGCGCCGCTGGCGCGACGACAGGTACACCAGAGGCTCCCCCACCCCGGTCCTCTCGTACTA
>WGAB01000038.1 GCA_015489295.1 Caldifarciminota bacterium | reverse complement strand
TGAGCACGGGGCCGAGTTCCACCATGATGGCCTTGGCGACGCCGGCGCCCAGGAAGTCCAGGGGCACATAGTCGCGGACCTGGTACGCGGTTTGCACCGAGGCCACCATGCCGGTGAACACCGAGGCCACGGCCACGAGCGGCAGGGAGCCGAGGCCGATGTGGGCGATGCTCTGGACGATCAGGCCGGGCAGTTTTCGGATCTCGCGGAGCCCCCGCAGCATGTAGAACAACAGGCGGGAAAAGGCGCCGACATGGTACAGAACGCCGTAGATCACCTGCATTCCCGGTCCTCCCAGCCTGGCTCGTGCATGTTCCAAGTTTGCGCGATGACGCAAGGGGCTGCAAGGGAACCCAGGGTAAGCCTCGGGTTGGCTTCCGCGGTCGGTCTGTCTCCAGTACCCGGGGTGGGTCACCTTATCCTGGTGCATCTCCTACTTTTTCTTGCCATACCTGGCTGACAGGGCTAAAATTACGGAAATTTAACCCAAAGGAGGTGTGTATGAGTTGGTTGCTGGTTGGGTTGTTGGTTTCAGCGGTCCACCTGACCGAGTCCTTTGAGGGAACCTTCCCGCCGGCAGGGTGGTCGGTGCTGGACCTGGGTACCCAGAACAACGACACCTGGGAACGAACCTCGCAGATCGCCCGGACGGGCCTGTATTCGGCAGCCGTCTTTTACGGGCCCCAGGGGATCGTGCAGGACGAGTGGCTCATCACGCCGCCTCTGGACCTCTCCGGGGTGAGCCAGGTGTATCTGCTCTTCTACGAAGACGAGGAATACTGGTCCGGCTACGGAGACCATCACCGCATTCGGGTGTGTACCACCGACCCCTCAGACACCGCCAACTTCGAGATCGTGATGGACATGACCCCCTACAACCACAACATTGCGGGGTTTGACGGCGACCCGGTGATGGTGGACCTCTCGGCTTACGCAGGCCAGAGCCAGGTGTACATCGCGCTCCAGTACACCGGCATCTGGGCCGACAACTGGTTTGTGGACGACATCACGGTGTACAGCCCCGAGCCCCACGATGTCAGCGCAGAAGCGATCGGGCTCCCCCTGTTCGTCAAACTGAACGAGCCCTACACCCCCCAGGTGGAGGTCCAGAACTGGGGCATGAACACCGAGACCTTTTCGGTGGCGCTGGTGGGCTATCGGGGCAATGACCTCTTTTACACGGACACGGTAACGGTCACCTCCCTTGCCCCCAACCAGTCGCAGCAGGTGAGTTTCACCTCCCTCACCTTCACCGAAGGCGGAGCCAACAACGCCTATCGCTTTGTGGCCCGCACGCTGTTGCCCGGAGACGGCGAACCCAACAACGACACAGCGGTGGCTGAGGTGTATGCCTTCAGCCAGCCCCGGCGGGTGCTGCTGGAGCTGACCACCAACACCGGATGTGGTCCGTGTAAGCCGGCCAACGACACCCTGGATGTCTTAATGGAGGATCTGGGCAGTGACCTGGCCACCGTTCGGTATCACGCCTGGTGGCCCTCCTCGTCGGACCCCTTCTACCAGGCCAACATCTCCGAGAACACGGCCCGCATTGAATACTACGGCGCCGACTACGCACCACACCTGCACATCGACGGTACCCTGCTGGACGGGGACGCCGAGGTATCCTCCTGGCGCAGCATGATCACCAACGAAATCCAGGAGGTGCCAGCGGGGGTGGAACTCCAGGTCAGCGGGTATGTGGACACCGTGAGCCTCGACGGATTCGTGGTGGCCGAGATCACCGACCACGATGGCCTGCCCTATTCCCAGATGTTCCTCCGGGTAGCCCTGGTGGAAGACAGCCTCTACTATCCTTCTCCCAACGGGCAAACGTGGCATTTTCAGGTGATGCGCGACATGGTGCCGGATCCTGTGGGCTTCTCCCTGAGCCTCGCCCCGGGCGAGACCGTGGTGGAAACCGTGGCCTTCAGCGTGGATCCCAGCTGGAACTGGCGCCACTGTGAAATCGTGGTGTTCGTGCAGGACGACGAAACCCGCCACGCGGTACAGGCCAACCGGCTGCTCCTCACCCAGATGACCGCGGTGGCCGAGGCTTCGGCTCCGCAGGCACGCATCGCCCTCCGGACCCCTGGCCTCGTCCGCGACCGCCTGCGGTTTACCGTGGAAGCCGGGCGCGCCGGTGCCTATGAGGTGGAGGTGTACGATGCGGCCGGGCGCCGGGTGTGGCATCGGGGATTCCGGATCGTCCGGCCCCAGGAGGTGCCGGTGACGGTGTCCCCGGGGATGCTGCCCACCGGCGTGTACCTGGTTCGGCTTTCCTATGCGGGGCATCCGGTGCAGAAACGCCGGGTTGTGCTGGTACGGTAAGAAGCCAATCCCAGGGTTTTGAGGACGGTTGGGGCCGCCCTTCGGGCGGCCCCAACCGGTTTATGCAGGCTCCTCTCCCAGCGCGGTCCACAGCCTTTCCCAGGCCCGCTGGAAGGTATCGGGGTTTTCCAGCGGCAGGCGTTTGAGTTGCTGCAGCAGGGCATCGGGCACCGTCACAGGCTTTCCGGTGGTACGGCTCCAGTCCCACAGCAGGAACAGCAGCCGGAGAAGCCAGGCTGCCCGCCGGGGAGGCACCGGAGGGGTACCCGAGGGTTGGTGCCAAAAATGGCGCTGGAACACCCGGGCCCAGGTCATGAGGAGCTGGTCCTCCGGGCGTGGGGAAGGTTCGGATTCCAACGTCAGGGCCTCGTAGTGCTCCATCAGACGGCGAATTTCGCGTAACTGCTCCGGGAATTCCTCGTCGACCCAGGCTTCGGTTTGTTGCTGGAACACCGGAGCATGGGCGGCGTGGCTGGCAGTCCACCGGAGGGGTGGGAACGCAGGAGCGGGCAGGTCCAGACGCCAGAGGGTGGAAATCCGTTCAAACAGCAAGGAAACCACAGGATCGGCCAGGTTTTCCAGGGGAAGGCGGCTGGACAGAAGATGGGTGAGGAAACCGGGTAGGTTGCTCCGCGGAGGCGTGCCGAAGCACTGGCTGAGGCGGGAGAGGATCTGCGGTTGGACCTGGGGGTGAGCGGTGTGTTCCAGGGCGTCCCATAGCGATCCCACGGTTTCCAGCCATTCGCAGGAGGCATCGGTAATCTGGAGCACGCGGAACCCCAATCGGAAGTAGTACTCGGCCAGGGCGCGGCCCAGCAGGGTCATGAACTCGCCCCGGTAGGTGCCTTCGCAGGGGGCCAGGAGATACACGCCGGGTTTTTGGCGGGCCAGGGTTTCCAGGAGTTCCCGCTTGCGATGGTCGGCGAGGTACACCACCAGATCGTGGCCACCGAAACGGGCGATCTGGTCGAGCAGGGCGGTTTTGCCGGTACCCCGGGGGCCGGAGAGCAACGCTGTTTGGCCGGCTCCCAGGGGAAAGAAGAAGTCCAGGACCTGGACCCCGGTTTCCTGAAACTCTACCCACACCGAGGGAGGCACCGGTTCCCGAATCAGGGGGACCAACTGGCCTGCATACACGGGAACCAGCGCCCCATCGGCCTCGATTCGTGCCACGGGCTCCCGGAGCCGAACCCCGGTGGCCAGGTCCACCACACGCCCGGCCACCGGACTTCTTACGGGGTGCCGGACCTCCGGAGGTTCCAGAACCTCGGCCAGAAGCTGGCCCTGTTCCACCATTTCGCCGGGGGTCACCTGGGGTTCGACGGGCCAGGGGCGCTGCGCTTCGGGTTCGGCCACGATGTCCCATCCGTTCCATCCCGGACGGAAACGCACCGGAAAACGGATCTCGTGCACCCGATGGAGCCATCCGGGCCCACCCCACACGGCGGGTAACGTACCGGTGGCCAGGATCTCTTCGCCGATGTGGACCCCGGGGTCACCGCAGTAGAAGATGAGGAGTTCGCGGTTTTCCCGATGGAGTACCTGGCCGGGTACCCGTCGGGGACCGATCCACACGACACTGTGCGGGGGTGGGAACGGAGGAGCGCCCTCGGCTATGACCAGGGGCCCTTCCTGCCGGGTAACGCGAAGGGAACCCATGGACTCAGGGGACCCGAAACCCGGACCAGGTGCCACTGTCGCTGCGTACTCCAAAAAGGCGGAACCATCCCCGCACCGAATCCTCGGTGAGGGAGTCGGCCACAAGGATCAGGGTATCGCCCCCAGAGCCGGACAAGGTATCGGAGGAGGGAGGCCAGGAGGCGAGGATGTTCTGGAAAAATTCGGAGGTATCGGCCCAGGTGGCGATCACCTGGATCACGGAATCGACCCGGTTCCAGGTGCCGGTGCCGCGCCCCGAGAGGATGCCCCGCCATACCTCAACGTCGGGGTTCGGGTAGCCGATGGACACCGTTACGGTATCCGAGAGCACAACGGCGGCATAGGATCCCCCGAAGTCCAGGGGAAGGGTGGGATGGGGCGGAGGTTCGGGCAGGCCTTCCAGCCGGTGGTACATGCCGGAGCACACCAAAATCTCGAGGCTATCCTCCTGCTGGAGCAACGAGCCGGGCACAGCCCCAAAGGTCTGGGAAACCGGGAGGGAATCCGAAACATACCGCCAGGTTGGGTCGGTGCGGTAGCGGGCCAGAAGCTGGTGGACCCCTCGGGTGGGCTCGGCGTCCAGGAGCCAGTACACGTAGAGGTCAGCGTTGCGGGGATAGACCTCCCCCTCGGAGGGGGCAAGGATGGTCACGTGGCGGAAGGGAGGAAGGGTAAGGGTTTTGAGCCAGGGGTCTTCCTGGATCCCTCGAACCTCCACGAGGAAGGACGAGGTCGATGGGAGGCCCCGGGGCAGGAAGTAGTAGCCGGAGTCGGGTACATAGGGCACCTCCCGGCCAGCCACCTTGATCTGGGCCTGGGAAAGGAACACGCCGCCGGTATCCCAGAGCCACACCCGGGTAGCCGTGGGGGTAATGCGAAGGATCAGGGAGAAGGGAGGGGGCCCCGAGGGTTCGGTCCCCGGGGTTTTCCGGCAGCCCGTTCCCCCGATCCAGAGAGCCAGAACCAGCGCAAACCAAAGGCGTTTCATGCCAAGCCTCCGTGGATCACCGACGCGCTATTATACACCGCAGAAGGCCAGGCTCTGCTTCGATGGTCATAACTCATTCTTTTCGGGCCTGCTGCTTTAATCCTCGATGCTGTGGAGGTTTCATAGGAAACCGGGCGGTCACCTATGGGAAACCGGGGGGAAATCCCGGTCCAGGGTGAAATCCCCTGGAATCATGATGCTGACCCTTGACAGGCCCGGCATTGCCTTGTAATATTAGGACGGTGTCCGGTAACGGAGTGCAGAAAGGTAGTCATCAAGCCAAAACAGGAGGTTGAGCGATGAACAAGATGGAACTCGTGGCCGAACTCGCCAAGAGGGTGGGCCTCACCAAAAAGCAGGCCAACATGGTGGTGGATGAGCTGGTCAAGATCATCTCCGACGAGCTGAAGAAGGGCAAGCCGGTGCGGCTGATCGGCTTCGGCACCTTCACCGTACGTCAGCGGGCTTCCCGGAAGGGCCGGAATCCTCGCACGGGTGAGGTGATCGAGATCGCCGCCCGCAAGGTGCCGGTGTTCAAGCCCTCGAACCGGCTGAAGGATCAGATCAAGTAACCTCTCTGGCATAACCTGGACACCGCTGGGGGCCGTCCGTGGGACGGCCCCCAGTTGCCTTTTACGGCGTCGCGTTCCGGTTCTCCCTGCCCCCTATCGCACGTAAAGGAAGCGGAAGGTCTTTTGCCACGCCTTCTCGCCGGTCAAACTCCGGACCTCCACCCGCAGGAAGTAGATTCCGCTGCGATCACCGGACCAGGTCCAGGCTCCGGTGCCAGCATCCCGAACCGCCTCGTGGCGGCCCACGGTACGGCCGCCCGCATCGTACACCCGGATCCGGACCCGGCCAGGTTCCACCAGGTGGTACGCCAGGCGCACGGCCCCCCGAACCCCGGTCAGGCGGAAGCGCACCCGGCCAGGAGGCAGGTTCTGGCTTTCCGTTACCTTCAGGCCGTCGGTCTTGAGGTAAAAGAGGCCCCAGTCCGAGCTGGTGCCCGCGGCTCCATCGTGGGCCTCCACGGCCCAGGAAACGGTTTGGACACCGCCAGGGAGGTTTAGCGTGCTCAGGTCCACCTGAAGGGCGGTGTCGGCCGTGGCGACCAAGGTATCGTTAAGGGTGTCCCCGGCTTCCAAGATCAGGATCCGGAGCCGATAGGTGAGGCTGTCTCCTTCCACATCCGAGGAGGCGTGCCACAGGAAGCCGATGGGCATGCTGCTCTGCAGGGTGTCTCCGTCCATGGGCTGAAGCCGAACCGGTGCCGTGGGAGGATCGTTGACCGGCAGAATCGTCACCCGGATCGTGTCGGCGTCCGAGGCGCCTTCGGGATCGGTGGCCGTGAATTCCACCCACAGGCTGTCGGCATAGTAGTTGGGCGTCCCCCGGAAGGTGGCCGTTTGGGTTGTCGGGTCGATGGTCACGATCAGGGAATCCTGAAGCAGACGGGGGTTCGAGCCCGGCGCCCGGAAGAGGCTCGCCGGGAGTTTCAGCGCCTGGCCTCGAGGCCGGAGCCTGGAGGGCGCGCCTGAAGCCCTCCGGCCGTTCAAAACCCGGGCGGTCCAGGTCATCTCCTCGGGCAGGTGATCGGGGTCCGACACATAGGGCGACAGGGGCAGGGTGTAACTGCTGTCTTCGGGGAAGGTCACATCGGGCATCCCGGACACCACCGGCGGATCGTTCACGGAACGCACGGTTACCGCCACGGTGGCCGTGTCCTGGGCCTGGCCGTCGGAGACCGCATAGGTGAAGGTGTCGGGGCCGAAGTAATTGGCATTGGGGGTATAGGTGATGGTGCCGCCGGGGTTGATCGCCGCGGTGCCATGGGCCGGCGTCGAAACACTCACCACCGTCAGGGGATCGCCGTCGGGATCGCTGTCGTTGTCCAGCACAGAAATCGTTACCGGCGTGTCTTCATCGGTTTCGGCGGTATCGTTCTGGGCCTGGGGTGGCGCGTTGGCCGAAAGGACGGTGACGGTGACCGTGGCAGGGTCCTGGTACTGGCCGTCGCTCACCGTGTAGGTAAAGGCATCCTGCCCGGTGAAGTTGGCGTCGGGGGTATAGGTGATGGTGCCGCCGGGGTTGATCGCGGCGGTGCCATGGGCCGGTGTCGAAACACTCACCACCGTCAGGGGATCGCCGTCGGGATCGCTGTCGTTGTCCAGCACCGGAATGACCACCGGGGTTCCCTGTTGCGTTTGGGCTGTATCGTCCACGGCCCGGGGTGGGTCGGGCACCGGCTGGATGATCACTGTCAATTGATCCGAATCCGCGGCTCCCTCGGGATCGGTGGCCGTGAAGGTCACCGGAATCCCCGCCGGGTTGTTGTAATCGGGATTCGCCCAGAAGGTGGCCACATGGGTCACCGGGTCCACGGAAATGTAGAGATTCCCCACTCGGTCCACCTTTGGGCCAGGGGCCGGGCGGAACGGGGAGAGGGTCGATGCCGAAGGCGTAAGCCAAGTACCCCGGGGCGAAGCGGCAAAGGCAGGCGTCCTATTGCTTTCCTTTGCCGGCGTCACCGGCCCCCGAAGCGAGCCAATTTGCCAGGTCCAGGTGAGGTCGGCGTCCCGGTGGTCCGGATCCTCCACGTAGTCGTCCAGGTCCAGGGTGGCGGTGTCGTCTTCGTTGAACACCAGCTGGTTCCCCAGGGGAGCGAAGGACACCCTCGGGGTATCGTTCACCGCTCGGATGGTGATCCGCACCAGGCCGGTATCGGCCAGGCCCGTGGTATCCTGCAGAATGTACCGGAAGGTGTCCACACCAAAGGAATCGGGGGCCGGCGTGTAGGTGACGGAGCCGTCGGCCAGGAGCACCGGGGTGCCCTCAGTTCCCTGGGTCAGGAGGCTGGCGATGAAGATGCTGTCGCCGTCCGGGTCATAGTCGTTGGCCAGGGGAAACAGGGTCAGCGACTGATCCTCGTCGATCGTGAAGGTGTCCAGCACGGCCACCGGGGGCGACACCACCTTCAGGAGGTACGCGGTATCGGTGATTTCGGTGAGAAAGCGCTTGCCTCCGGAAAGAGGCGGAAGGTTTTTGGTATCAAAATCGCCGTTGGGAAAGCCTGCAGTGGAATACTTCAGGATCGCGAAACGCTCGCCTCCCTGGGGAGTGTAGCCGTTGAGCAGGGAAACGTTGAGGGCCCCGCCCAGCGTGGGTGGGTAACGGAGGAGGAGCTGGTCATGCTGGGGATCGGTGCCCGCGATCTCGATGTCCAGGGTGCCCTCGAACTGGAGGTACTCGTCGAAAAACACCAGGGATCCGGTGGAAAGGCCGGGGCTGACTCGCCCCACGGAATCCACCACGAACACGGTCCAGAGGGTTCCCTTGCCCTCCAGGGTTCCACCGGTCAGGAAGAAGGTATCGGAAAGCAGGCGGGTGCCCAGCAACAGGCGGGTGACCCCTGCATCCTGTGCCACGTCGTTCCCGAAGGTCACGGAGCCGGAAGCGATTTCCAGCAGGCCCCCTTCCAGATCCATCCACGGATCCCAGGAGGCCGAGGTCCCCACATCAAACCGCAGGACACCCCGGTTGATGATGCGGGTGGAGGCTTGAAGATCCACGAGTTGGGCAGGGGCGTAAACAGCGAGGGTGCCGGGGGGCTCATTCAGGAAAAGGGTGTAAATGGACGACGCGTTGGCATAGCCGGTATAGAGGTTCCCGGCCGTGCTGTCCCACTGGACAACGCCTTCGTTCAGGATTTTTACCCGGAGGGACTCGGGCGTGCTGGCCTCCGTTTGGATATTCAAGCGCCCGCCCGGATGGATACGGATGGATCCCAGCCCCGTCGTGGAGGTATCCACGATGGCGCCACCCCGCCAGTTCAGGGTGCCGTAGAGCTCCAGGTGAGACGGTGGCCCGAACTTCAGCGCGTGCCGATTCAACTCCACGGTTACCCCGGGATCCACGGTCACCGTTCCGGCTACATAGGTCGTGCCGTTGGACAGCACCACCTGGGCCGAAGACTGGCGTGCCCACATAGGACGCAGGCCCGGAGTGCGGAGGAGACGCTTCGGTGTCCTTCTTGCCGCAGCAAACCGCAGGCCCTCCCCGAAGACATAGGGGGCATCGTTGAAGATCACGCTGCCCCCGGTGAGGTGGAAGGTGCCGGAATAGGCCGCCCGGGGAGAGGGCGCATCGTACTGCAGGGTTCCGGACTGGACCTGAACCTCTCCCGAATCCACCACCTGGAGGTCCTGGAAAACAACGGTATCCACGATGTCCACCCGCAGGGTGCCGAAGTTTTTGAAGGTCACGGGTGGATCGGAAAGGGGCTCGTCCTTTGCCATCCCGGTGGGCTCGCCTAAAAGGCCCTGTTCCAGCCGCATCACTCCGGAGGTATCGTTGGTCACCGTGGCCTGGTTCTTCAGAAGCAGGGCGCCCAGGGTCCACCGCAGGGTTCCGAAGTTGAAGATGGAGGCACTGTCTAAAGTCAGCGAGGTTCCGACGGCAGGATCCGGGGCGAGCCAGAGCGTGTCTTCGTTGATCAGGTCGAGATCCGGGCCGAGATCTCCGGAGATCCACTCGGCCGTACCCTGGTGAATCAGGATGCCACCGCCGGAAACCCGCTGGGCACTCAAGACCAGTGATGCGGTCGGACCCATCAGCATAAGGGCCAGGGTGTCGGAGAAGGGAGAAGGATCCTCCAGCACCTCCCATCCCTCCAGCACCACGGTGGCAGAATCCCGAAGCACCAGGCCCGCGAAGGTATCGGGGGTAGAGGCTGTCGACGCAAAGAGGATTTCCTGGTCCCCGGCCACAACTTCCCCGGCGAAGACCCCGCCACCGGCCAGGACCAGGGGGAGGCCCCGGGCCCGGAGCCGGCCCTGTTGTTCCACCCATACCGGAGACAAAATCCTGGGAGGTCCGGCCGCCCGGGTGGTTCCGCGTGTCTCGAGAAGGCCTCCGCCCAGCACGACCACCCCAGCACTACCGGGGAAGGAGGTGGTCACGGCAATCCCACTATCCCGAAGGGCAAAGGTGCCGCCGGAATCCACCACCAGGTAAACGGAATCGGCTTCGATGCTGATCTCACCCTTTTGCCATTCCAGCCGTCCCTTCACCCAGAGGTCTTGATGCAGGTACTTGGGGTTGGCCCCATACACACCCATCAGACCGCCGGGTTCTACCACCACGGGCGCGCGGAGGTGCCCGCCGGTCCAGGCCAGGGTTCCCTGGTCCACCTGCAGGGTATCGCCCACGAGGTTGGTGCCCGCAAACTCCAGATAGGCGGAACCCTGGATCGTGGCTTTTCCGTCGATCACCGTTGAAGCACCGCTGATCTTCATTCCCTCGCCCAGGGGATCCAGGGGGCCTGTAATCTGCGCATGGATCAAGGTGTCTGTGCCACCGTCCAAGTGGAACAGGCCGTCGGTCACCCGCAGTTCACCCTCCAGGGCGGAATGGGATGTCGGGAGAAACCGCAGGGTGCCGGACTGAACCCAGAGGAGGCTGTTCCACTCGTTCCTCCGGCCCACCGAGACCTCCACGGCACCCAGCCCCTGGAGGGTCCAGGTCCCCCAGTTGGACACCCTGCCGTTCCCCTCCAGGGAAAGGGTCACACCGGAATCGGGGGCCATGGCAAAGGTGCCGTGGTTCTCGATCCAGGAGCCGGCCCCTGCCAGGTTAACGGTCCCCGAATCCCAAATCATGGTGCCCGCATTGTAGATCTGGGCGTCGTTTCGGAGATCCTTGATGTCGCCTCCTGTGAACGCCAGGGTGGCGCCGCTTCCCACCCATAGCCGGCCGGCGCTCACCCCAAGGTTTTCCAGGGACCCGCTAAGGAACTCCATCCGGGCACCGTTGACCAGGGCCAGGGCCCCGCCTTGGATCGTGCCGCCGTCCATCCGAAAGGTCAGCCCGCCCCGAAAAACGGCCGCGGTGTCTTGAGAAAGGGGTGGCACCAGGATCCAGGTGCCGGAGAGGAACACGGTACCGGTATCGCCCCGGAACACAGCGCCCTTCAGGGAGTCGGTGCCGATGAAACTCAGGTACCCGCCGGAGGTCACCTCAAACTCGCCGGTGTGGCTTCCGCCGTAGAGTTGCATCGCGCCCCGGACCTGAACCAGCGACTCGTTGTGGAGGTACCACTGGATGTACTTGTAGCCGCTGTCGTTTTCGCACACCACGGTCCCCAGGTTCTGGAGATGGGGTGGAGCGTAGGTTTGCAGGGCCAGCGTGGCCTCGCCCCGTAGCCGGAGGGTTCCCGAATTCCAGAGGGTATCCTGGGGATAGGCCCGGAGCGTGGCGTTGTTGATCTCCATTTCGCCGAAGAGGTTCAATGGCACCGCCAGAACCTTGGTGGCCGTGTCCTCCACCACAACCCGCCCCTGGGGTTCCACATGGATCTCTACTGTATCCGGCCCGGTAAAGGTGCCCTGGTTCCACTGCAGGAGTCCTGCAACAGCCAGGCCACCGTAAACGTAGGTATCCGTCGGCAAAAAGGTTTTCCAGTACTGGGCTCCGGGGTCCACCGAGAGGGTGCCGTGAACATACACCGTGGAAGACTCCTGGAAGACGATCCCCGGGCGGATCGAGGTCGCCAGGGTATCGAAATACATGGGCCACACGGCACGGACGGTTCCTTTTCCCTGGAACTCCCCCCAGAAACGGCCGCCGGGCAGGTTGTCACCGATGCGCAGCACGGCACCGCTGTCCACCTGCCAGACGCCATCGTAGGAGGCGGTTCTCACGAGCGTGAGCGTTCCGCCCTTTACCTGAACCCCACCGGGGGAGTGGTTGATCAGCGGGAGTTCGACGGTGACCGTCGTGGCGAGATTGGGTTTTTGAACACCGGAGTCGGCTTCGTTGACGATCACGGCGAAGGACCCCGAGCGACCGCGCCAGAGCGAGGCCAGCGGCGTGGTCCCCAGAATAAGGCTCTGGGGCGAACGCACAAATACGGTATCCTGATCGTCCTCCGAAAGCAGGTTGCCGCTTTCCCAAACCATCTGCCCGTAGAGGTCCACGTCACAATCCAGGTTGATCTCTGTGGTATCGTCGCCGGGGGCGAACCGAACCTCACCGGTCACCCACAGATTGGCTGCGCCGTCGGTTCCCATTTCCCGGATTTTTCCGCTCTGGACGATCATCTGTCCCCGAACCCACAGCGTGGTGTACAGGTCGAGCCCTGCCTGGTCGGCCAGCACGAGCCGAACCCCGGAATCCACAATGCTGAGGGTGTTCCGAAACACGTGGCTCCATTTTTCCAGGCGAATTTCGCCGTCCCCCAGGAACAGGACCCCCTCAAACACCTTGCCCCACTGGAACACGATGCGGCCGTTGCCCCAGGCCTTAATGGTTCCGGAAAAGGTGCCGCCGGCGTAGGTTTCCGGAATCCACAGGGTGCCCCAGGTGGCAACCAGGGAAGCCAGGGAGGCGTTGGAAAAGTTGCCGCCCCGCTGGAACAGGGTGGTGTCCGGGCCGCCGTCCTTTTCCACGGTGCCCGAGTTGACGAAGTCGTTGGCAAAGGGGATGAACACCGTGTCTCCCCGAACATGAACGGTGCCCAGGTTCTCCACCTCTTCGGTTCGCCAGTACCTGCCGGTCCAGGTGAGGGTGCCCTCGTTGCGGACCCGGGTGAATTCGACCCGCTGAGCCGAGATGTCGGTAGAGCCCTGGAACACCACGTTGATGACCGAGATCCCGCTGGAGCCCTGGAGTTGTACCTGGGCATCGAACACGATGGGGTCGCTGGCACTCCCCTGAAGAACGGCGTAGCCCGTGACCTGCACCTGGGTTTGATTGCCCTGAACCCGTCCCCCGCCGACGCAGTAGAGGCTGCGACCGGGAATCTGGAGGACCACCTGATCCCCCACGCTGAGGTACTGGAGAATCACGGTGCGGTCCAGGGTCACCACAGCGCCCGGGATCTGGATCACGGCGGTATCCTGGGTGCCGTCTGGAACAACCGGAGGGTTCCAGTTCGTGGTGTCGCTCCAGTTCCCCGGTCCATTGGTGATCCAGGTGACCACCCGGGCCGAAAGCGGGGATGCCAAGAAAAGGGCCAGAGCCAGCCCCAAAGGACGGGGGCTTCGGGCGAGATAACGCATGGCCAACCTCCTCCTTCTACCCGAGAAATCGGGGACCGGAAAAGGACAGCGTGCCTTTTCTCCTCCCGCGATTTCCCCCGACGAAGGTAAATTAACCTTGAAGGCTAATGTGGCTTACTAAGGCTCCATACCCTATAAGCGACGAATGGTCGGTTGTCAAGTCCCCGCGTCTCGAGGGCACCCCGTGGATGCAACAGCCCCCTTGACATGGGCGCCCTCGCCGCCGAAGATTTAACCGCGGTGGAGGAGGTGGTCCGGGTGGTCGCCTCCGCCTCAACAGGCGGGGGAGGAAAGTCCGAGCTCCAGAGGGCAGGGCGCTGGGTAACACCCAGGGGCGTCGGGGGTGACCCCGGCGCTACGGAAAGGGCCACAGAAACCAGACCGCCGATGGCCCCGAACCCCTCGGGGCACAGGCAAGGGTGAAACGGTGGGGTAAGAGCCCACCAGGTCCGGTGGCGACACCGGACGCTGGCAACCCCCGCCCGGAGCAAGGCCAAACAGGGGGTGGCTGGCCCGGCCGTACTCCCCCGGGTAGGCCGCTGGAGGCCCGGGAGCAATCCCGGGTCCAGAGAAATGACCACCGCCCCGGCTGGAGCCGGGGAACAGAACTCGGCTTACAGGGCGCCTCCTCCACCGCACCCCTCTTTGCCCCGTATTTGAGCCCCTTCTGGCATGCCTGTAAACTCCTCGGCTAAAGGAGGTGCCCATGCGCAAATTCCTCGCTTCCTTTGCCCTCACCCTGCTGGTGCTTTCCTTCCTCGGCGGCTCCTGCAAGCAAACCCAACCCCCCACCGGCCCGCAGTTTGAACGGACCCTGCTGGTGGAGGTGTTCACCAACGTGGAATGCCCCAACTGCCCCGTGGCCGACGCCTATGTGGACAGTGTGACCCGGGCCAATCCCCGGGTGGTGGCCGTGAAGTACCACTCCCCCCGCTACCCCTTCCCCGATCCCTTTGCCAACGACGAGGTGGAAACCCGCGAGGCCTTTTACTTCGGCGACAACGACCACGGCTACCCCTACGTGATCTTCGACGGGGTGTACCACAACGAGGGCGTGGCCGGCGTTGCGGGCTGGGGGAACCAGATCGCCGAGCGACTGGATACCGGCAGCCCGGTAACCCTCACCCTTGCCGGCACCTACGATGCCGCCGCCCGGGCCGGCACCCTCCAGGTGACGGTAGACGGGGATACCGGGCGTTCGGCCCATCTGGTGGCCCTGCTGGAAGAATCGGGCCTTTCCTACGAAGGCGAAACCTATCACCACGTGTTCCGCACCCTGATCACCGACGGCCAGGCCGTGACCGTGCCGGCCACGGTGGCCCTGCCCTTTGCAGTGAGCCCGGAATGGCAACCCGAAAGCCTCTCGGTTTTGGTGTTTTTCCAGGATCCCGAAAGCAAAGAGGTGTACCAGGCCGCCCGGATTCCCCTTTCCGACCTCGGCGCCACCACCCCGCCCGAGGTGTTCCGCCTTACCCCGGAATCCGTGGATACCCTGGGCCCGGCCGGCCATACCCTGGGCCTTCGGTTCTACCTGAAAAACGTGGGTCGGGATGCCGACTCGGCCTGGGTGGAACTGCGGGGGTTCCCGGATGCCTGGGTAGCCACCCTGTGCATCGGCGACATGTGCCTGCCCCGGCCCCACGGCTACACCCCTCGCCTGAATCCCGGCGATTCGGTGAACCTGGATGTGGACCTCTATGCCCAGCAGGCGGATTCTGCCACCCTGTGGCTCTTTACCGAGGCCCAGATCGGCCGGGACCGCGACTCCGCCCGCATCCGGGTGACCTTCAACGGGGACCGCTGAGCCATGCTGCCCTGGCTCCTTCTGGCCGCTGCCGGTTTCAACCTCTATTCCACGGGCTCCAACCGCTACGAGTACTGGGGATACCGCAACGGCCACACCTGGCACCTGGAAACCCTTCAGGCCGATGTCTTCGGCGACGCCTGGACCCTCGGCTGGACCTATGTGTACTACCGCACCGCCGAAAACGCCCCGTTCCCGGCCCGCAACCAGTTGCTGAAGTACACCCTGGAATGGGCCCCCGGCGCCTGGAC
>WGAB01000037.1 GCA_015489295.1 Caldifarciminota bacterium | reverse complement strand
GTACGCGCTTCTCTTCGGCCTCGTGGCGGCCAACGCGTCGGTGGTGCAGCAGCGGGGCCTGCGGCACCTGGACCGGGTGTCGGACTTCGCCTATTCCCTGTTTTTCTTCGTGGCCGGGGCCAGCCTGAATTTTCCCATGCTGGTCAACCTGCGGTTCGCCGTAGTGCTCTACATCCTGGGGCGGGTGCTGGGCAAGGTGGGCGGCAGCGTCCTGGGCACCCGCCGCACCCGGCTTCCCCTGCGCGGCGACTACCTGGGCCTGGGCATCCTGAGCCAGGGTGGGCTGTCCACGGGCCTGGCCCTGGCGCTGGGGGCGTCGTCCCTGGGCCTGGACGACCTGGTCAATGTCGCCCTGGCGTCTACCGTGGTGTTTGAACTCGTGGGCCCGGTGCTCCTCAAGGAGGTGCTGGTACGGGCCGGCGAGATCCCCCTGGCCGTCCTGGTGCGCCGGGGCGTGGAGCCCCTGTTTGATGTGGAGTTCCAGAACATCGTACACGAGTTCATGCGGCGGCTCGGCCTGGAGCCCGCGCGCCGGCCCGACATTACCCTGACCACCCTGCTGCGGAAGACCTTTCCCGTGGTGCGGGCCGACGACCCGGTGCAGGCCCTGGTGCAGGCGTTCCGCAACACGTCCTCGGATACGGTGGTGGTCCTGGGGCCCCAGGACGACTTCGTGGGGGTGGTGTTCCTCCACGATCTGGAAAACCTGCCGCTGTTGCGGATGTTTGAGCAGGACCTCCGGGCCGGGAAACTCGCCCGCCGGGCCTTTCTCACGCCGGAAATGTCGCTGCAGGAGGCCCTGGAGCGGCTTCAGGAACTGGAAACCGATGCCCTGCCCGTGGTGCAAAAGGGGAAGGTTCTGGGCATGGTACACCGGAAGGACCTGCTCAGTGCCCTCCTATAGGGCGGAGGCCCTACGGCGATACACGACCTCGCCCCTCTTGAACACCATTTCTACCAGCGGCCGGGCCAGGTCGTACACGAGGTGCACATAGGAGGGAACGTCCAGCACCACAAGATCCGCCTGTTTTCCGGGTTCCAGCGATCCCACCAGGTGATGGCGGTTGAGGGCGCGGGCCGCGTTGTAGGTGATGGCGGCCAGCACCTCGGCCGGGGTCATGCCCATCAGAAAGGTGGCTAAGGTGGCCACGAAGATCTGGGAATAGGCCGGCGACGATCCCGGATTGTGGTCTGTGGAAAGCGCCACCGGCAGCCCCAGGTCCAGCATCTTCCGGGCCGGGGCGTAGTGCGAGGAGAACAGGAAAAAGGTGACCGACGGCAGCAGGACGGGCACGGTGCCGGCGGCCTTCAGGGCCTGGAGATCGTCGTCGGTGGCCAGGTCCAGGTGGTCGGCGGACACGGCCCCGAGTTCGGCGGCCAGGCGTGTGGCGCCGGTATGGGCCAGTTCTTCGGCGTGCACCTTGAGGCCGAAGCCGAGGTCGCGGGCGGCCTCCAGGATGCGCCGGGCCTCGTCCACCGTGAAGGCACCCTCGTCCACGAACACGTCCACGAACTCGGCGAGGTCGCGCACCTCGGGCAGAAGCGAGATCACCAGGTCCACATAGGCCCGCCGACGGTCGCGGTACTCGGTGGGCACCACATGGGCCCCCAGAAAGGTGGGCACCAGGTCCTGCACCGCGTGTTTCCGGGCTTCCTGAACGACCTCCAGCATCTTGAGTTCCGTGGTTCGGTCCAGGCCGTAGCCGCTCTTGATTTCCACGGTGGTGATCCCCTGGCTCAGGAAGATGTCCAGCCGCTGCAGCAGGCTTTCCAGCAGTTCCTGGTGCGAGGCCCGGCGGGTTTGCTCCACGGTGTACCGGATGCCGCCGCCGGCCTCCAGGATGTCCAGGTAGGTTTTTCCGGCCAGCCGCATCTCCAGTTCATGGTGACGACAGCCGGCGTACACCAGGTGGGTATGGGGATCCACGAAGCCGGGCACCACGGTTTTGCCTTGAAGATCCAGCACTTTGGCGGCGTACCAGCGTTGCCGGAGGAGGGGCGTGGGCCCCAGGTCGGCGATGCGGCCGTCCTGCACGGCCACGGCCCCGTTTTCGATGGGCTCCACCCGGCCTCCGGCCACCGGAACCACCTGGGATGCGTTCACCAGCAGCAGATCGGCCTCTTGCATGGCTCTAATATACGCCCCTGGTTGCAAACCCCGGGCCCGGGCTCAAAAATCGTACCGAGCCATGAGCCTGATCTGGAGACGGCTGCAGGCCTCCCGGTGGATGCGGTCCTATGCCTATGTGCTGGTGGACCCGGAAACCCGGGAAGCGGCGGTGGTGGACCCCGGCGGGCAGGCGGCCCGGATCCTGAGGCTGCTGCAACGGCTTCGGGTTCGGCAGGTGCGCTACCTGCTGCTGACCCACGGCCACGTTGACCACATCCGGGCGGTGGGGATTTTGCACGAGAACACGGGGGCCCCGATCCTGCTGCATGAGGCCGAGGTACCAGTGTACCGGTCGCCCGTGCGCAACGGCTCCCTGTTTCTCCTGAAGCCGTACCGGCCGCCGGGTCCTCATGTCCTGCTGCAGGACGGCATGTTCCTGCCCCTGGGCCATGCGGGTCTCGTGGTGCTGCACACGCCCGGCCATACGCCGGGCAGCGTGTGCTTTTACGGGGGCGACCTCCTGATTACCGGCGACACGCTGTTCCTGCGCTCCGTAGGAAATACCTGGCTCCCCGGCGGCTCCCGGCGCCAACTCCTGAAGAGTTTGAAACACCGCATCCTGACCCTGCCCGGCGATCCGTGGGTGCTGCCCGGCCACGGCCGGGTGGCCCGGCTCTCGGTGGTCAAGGGCCTGAACCCCGTGCTCCGCGAAGCCCTGGTGCGTGCCTGACGATGATCCTGGTCGCCGCCCTCGCCGCCACCCTGGTGCTCATTCTGCTCTTTTACTGGGGCCAGCGGACCAACCTGAAACGGGCCCATCGGCTCGCCGTCCTGCTGGAGACCCTGACCGATCCCGAGGAGGTGGAATACCTCTGGCTCGGCGGCGTCCTCGGGTTCCAGGCCCGGTACCGGGCACCCCGGCGCCTGAAGGGCCGCCCGCTGCGCATCACCCTGCTGCTTTTACCCCGGCACTCGCCCCTGTACCTGCCCATCGCCTGGCTCCGGAACCGGGGCGACCGGCTGCTCCTGACCCTGGAATCCGGAGTCCGGCGACGCCCACCCGCCGTGCCCTCTGGCCTCGCATCCCACCTGCATTCGGCGGAACACGACGGCGACACCCTCACCCTGGACCTTCAAATCCCCTGGCGCCGGGTTGAACCCCTGCTTCAGGAGACGGTGCAATGGCTGGCCTCCTGTTCCTGACCTTCCTGGCCCTGTTGCCGGCGGATTCCCTGTTCCTCGCCTGGAACCGGGGGCACCTGGACGCCTCCGATAGGGTGTTTTCCGCCACGGTCGGGGAGTCGGCCCCGATCCTGAATGCCTGGGCCCTGTACCTCCGGTGGTCGGCGGCCATCGCCCGGAGCGACCGGGATGCCGCCCGCCAGGCCTTGGCCGAGGCCCTCCGGCAGGCCGAGGGATCGTCGGAGGTGGCCGGACTCCTGGAGGAAACCCTCCACGACTTCTTTGCGGCTTTCCGCCATACCTTCCCCGCGGATTCGCTCCGGGCCTGGCTCCGGGAGGTGCACCACCGCTGGCCCTCGCCGGACGAAGCCTGGTGGCACTACGAACGGGGGTGGCTCTGGATCCACGAGCGGCCGGATTCGGCCGGGCTGCTCTGGGCGCAGGTGGTACGCCTGAAGCCCGGCTCGCCCTACGCCCGCTGGGTGCTCCAGGATTCGCTCACCCGGGCCTACCTGACCCCCGAGGAGCTGGGCTATGCGCTGTATCGCCAGGGCAACTACGAAGAGGCCCTGCCCCTTTTGAAGCGAAGCCGTCGGTACACGGCCGAGTACCTGACAGCCCTGTACCGGCTCCGGAAAAACCGGGCCTTTCTCCGGGAGTTCCGCCGCCTTTCCGCCCGCCTCACCCCCCGTAAGCGGCACCGCCTGGAATACTACCGGGCCGTGGTGCTGGACCGTTTGGGCCGCCAGCAGGAGGCCATCCGTGCGCTCGTGCACCTGGCCCGCCGGAGCAGCCGCTGGCGCGACGCTGCCGTCACCTACGCCTCGCTCCTGGGCCTCGAAACCAACTACATCACGCGAACGGCCCGGCTGCTGGAACGGAAACTCGGCCGGTACCCGGCGGCCCGCAGCCGCGCCGCCCTGCTGCACCTGGTGGTGCGCCGCACCTCCGCCGCCCGGCGCCTGTTCCGCCGGAACCTGGCCGCCCGGGGCTTTTACCGGGCCCAGGCCCTGTACTTTTTGTACCGGTTGACCCATGATGCCGCCTACGCCGACACCCTGCTGCGGGAGTTCCCGCTTTCCTACTACACGGCCCGGCTCCAGGCGCCGCCGGAGGCCCTGCACCGGCACAGCCTGGTAGCCCTGTCGGATTCCTGTGCGCCGAGCCCGGGGTTTCGCCTGCTGGCCCGGTACTTCTTCAACCCCTGGGCCGAGCCCCTGGCCCGGCACTGCCCCCTGCAGGCCGCCCGGCTCGCGGATTCGGTGGGCAACCCGGCGTTGACGATCCGCCTGATCCACCGGGTGCCCGGCGTCCAGGGACACCCCGATTCCCTGGCGCTGGCCCTGCTCTTTCCGCTGCCCGCCCTGTGGCGGCCTGCCGTGGCGGCCCTGAACCTGCCCGATCCCTGGCTCCTGCTGGGCCTCATCCGCGAGGAAAGCCATTTCCGGCCCTTTGTGGTGTCGCCGGCTGGTGCCGTGGGCCTCACGCAGGTCATGCCCTCCACCTACCGGCAACTCTTCCCCGGGGGGCGCGACGGCGACCTGTTTCACGGCCTGGCCAACCTGCGGGCCGGGGCCGCGGTGCTCCGGCGGGAACTCGCCGCCTTCGGCTCCCCGACGCTGGCCGTGGCCGCCTACAACGCCGGCCCCCACCGGGTGCGGAAATGGCAAAAACTCTGGCGACGCCGGGGCATCCTGGACCGCGAAGACCTATGGATCGAGTTCATCCCGTTCCGCGAAACCCGCAACTATGTGCGGCGGGTCTATCGCTCCTGGCGGCTGTACCGCTGGCTCTATCCGGCCGCCTTTTCACCGGCCCAAGGTTTATAATTCCCCGGATTGCGGTAAAAATTTTTGCCCGTCGGGAGGTTGATACCCCATGATGAAGTTTTTGATGGAGAAAATCATCGGCACCCGGAACGAGCGGGTGATCCGGAAACTTCGTCCGATTGTTGAAGAAATCAACCGCATTTACGAGGGCTATCGGGGCCTGAAAGACGAAGACCTCATCAAGAAAACCGAAGATTTCGTGCAGCGCCTGGCCCAGGGCGAGGACCCCGACGAGGTGCTGCCTGAGGCCTTCGCCCTGGTCAAGGAGGCCTGTCGACGCCTGGTGGGCAAGACCTGGCTGGTCACCAACCAGCCCTACACCTGGGACATGATCCCCTTTGATGTGCAGCTCATCGGCGCCATCGTGCTGCACCAGGGCAAGATCGCCGAAATGGCCACGGGCGAAGGCAAAACGCTGGTGGCCACCATGCCCCTGTACCTCAACGCCCTGATGGGCCGCGCCCGGGGCCTGCAGGGCGACCCGCGGTTCCTGGTGGACGGCACCCCCCGCGGCATCGCCCATCTCGTGACCGTCAACGACTACCTGGCCCGGCGCGACCGCCAGTGGATGGGCCCGGTGTACGAATCCCTGGGCCTCACCGTGGGTGTGATCCAGAGCGGCATGGACCCCCAGACCCGGAAACCCGAGTACAACGCCGACATCACCTACGGTACCAACAACGAGTTCGGCTTTGACTACCTGCGCGACAACATGGTGTTCCGCCCCGAAGACCGGGTTCAGCGGGGCCACATCTACGCCATCATCGACGAGGTGGACTCCATCCTGATCGACGAGGCCCGAACGCCCCTCATCATCTCCGGCCCGGTGGAGCACTCCCAGGTGGAGCAGTATGTGGAGGTCAAGCCCGCCGTGGCCGAGGTGGTGCGGAAGCAGCAGGCCCTGGTGCGCCAGATGCTCGCCGAGGCCGAGCGGCTCCTGAAGGAGGGCAAGGAGCGCGAAGCCGCCGTAAAACTCGTGCTCGTGCGCCGCGCCGCCCCCAAGTCGCGCCGCCTCTTCAAGATCCTGCAGCAGCCCGGCCTGATGAAACTGGTGGACAAGGTGGAACTGGAACTCATGAAGGACAAGCGCATCAAGGACCTGGAAGAAGAGCTCTACTACGTGGTGGACGAAAAGAGCCATTCCGCCGAACTCACCGAAAAGGGCCGGGCCGAGATCCAGCGCCGGTTCAAAGACCTGTTTGAACTGCCCGACCTTTCCACCGCCCTGGCCGAGATTGACAAACGCGACGACCTGCTGCCGCGGGAAAAGTTCTACGAAAAGGAACGGATTTACCGCGAGTACGCCGAAAAGTCGGACAAGATCCACGCCATCCGCCAGTTGCTCAAGGCCTACACCCTGTTTGAGCGGGATGTGGACTATGTGGTGATGGACGGCAAGGTGATCATCGTGGACGAGTTCACCGGCCGCCTGATGCCCGGCCGCCGCTGGTCCGACGGCCTGCACGAGGCCGTGGAGGCCAAGGAGGGGGTCAAGGTACAGGCCGAAACCCAGACCCTGGCCACCATCACCATCCAGAACTACTTCCGCATGTACGAGAAACTGGCCGGTATGACCGGCACCGCCGCCACCGAGGCCGGCGAGTTCTGGGAAATCTACAAGCTGGATGTGGTCACCATCCCCACCAACAAGCCCATCCGCCGCATTGACTACCCGGATGTCATCTACAAGACCAAAAAGGACAAGTACGAGGCGGTCATCAACGAGATTGAGAAGTGGCACAAGGTGGGCCGCCCGATCCTGGTAGGGACCACCTCCGTGGAGGTCTCCGAGATCCTTTCGCGGATGCTCAAGCGGCGGGGCATTCCGCACCATGTGCTGAACGCCAAGCACCACGAAAAGGAAGCCCAGATCGTGGCCAAGGCTGGCCAGAAGGGCGCCGTGACCATCGCCACGAACATGGCCGGCCGGGGAACCGACATCAAACTCGGCCCGGGCGTGATCCGCAACCCCGACGATCCTTCCTTTGAGGTGAAGGAATGCGCCATCAACACCAAAAACCCCACGCCCGGGGTCACCTGCCCGCGGGACCCCAAAAAGTGCATTGAGGAGGGCGTGCCCTGCGGGCTCTATGTGATCGGCACCGAACGCCACGAGTCGCGGCGAATTGATAACCAGCTGCGGGGTCGGGCCGGCCGCCAGGGCGATCCCGGCGCGAGCCGCTTCTTCCTGTCGCTGGAAGACGATCTTCTGCGGCTCTTCGGCTCCGACCGCGTGATTGAACTCATGGAGCGCTTCGGCTCCAAGGACGAGGGGCCCATTGAGTCGCGGCTCGTGACCCGCGCCCTGGAAAACGCCCAGAAGCGCGTGGAAATGCAGAACTTTGAGATCCGGAAGCGTCTCCTGGAATACGACGATGTGATGAACAAGCAGCGGGAGGTCATCTACGGGCTCCGCAACGAGATCCTGGACGGCCGCGACCTGCGCGACCTGGTGCTCAACGAGTATGTGCAGGAGATCATTGACGAGAAGGTGGACCAGTACTGCCCGGCGAACCTGGGCCCCGAGGACTGGGACCTGGAAGGCCTGAAGGCCGAATTGACCCACTTCTTCCTGGTGGATTTCCCCATCGTGGGGGCCTTCCGCGACCGCGACGAACTCAAGGCGTTTATCCGCCAGCGGGTGGAACAGGCGTACCGCGAGCGCGAGGAGGGCCTGGGCGAGGAGAAGATGCGGGAACTGGAACGCATCGTGATCCTCTCGGCCCTGGACCACCACTGGCGGGAGCACCTGTACGCCCTGGACCACCTGCGGGAGGGTATCCAGCTCCGGGCCTACGGCCACAAGGATCCGCTGGTGCAGTACAAGCAGGAGAGTTTCCAGCTCTTTGACGAGATGCTGACCAAGATCCGGAACGACGCCGTAATGCGGCTGTTCCGGGTGCAGCCCCCGCCCAAGGTGGTGCTGCCGCGGCGCTACCGCGATCGGATCGTGGCCACGAAGCCTTCGGTGCCCCAGCAGAGTCGGCAGGCGGCTCCGACGGCGCCGGCACCGGGTGCGGCACCTGCACCGGCGGCCGGGGTGCCGTCGGGCGGCGGCTTTCGGCCACGGCCCGCCCCGGGTCCCCGCACCAAGGGCACCAAAAAGAAGAAGCGGAAAAAGCGGTAGCCGCCGAGGCCCTGTGCTTCAACCGGAAGGAGCAGCAACATGGGAACCCTGAAATTCGGGCCTGCGGGCATCCCGATCCAGACCAAAAAGCGCGACACGATTGAGGGCATCAAGACCGTTCGGAAGCTGGGCCTGGACGCCATGGAACTGGAGTTCGTGCAGGGGGTGCGGATGTCGGAAAAGAAGGCCCGCGAGGTGCGCAAGGTGGCCGAAGGCGAGGGCGTGACCCTCACCGTGCACGCTCCCTACTGGATCAACTTGAACGCCAAGGAACCCCACAAGGTGGAAAACTCCAAGCGCCACATCCTGGAGTCGGCCCGGATCGGCTTCATCGCCGGCGCCACCAGCGTCACCTTCCACCCGGCCTTTTACCTCAAGCAGGACCCCGAGGCCGTGTATCAGCGGGTCAAGGAGGCCCTGGAGGAGGTGATAGACCGGCTCCGCGAGGAGGGCGTCCAGATTGACATCCGGCCGGAAACCATGGGCAAGCCCACCCAGTTCGGCTCGCTGGAGGAGGTGGTCCGGCTGGCCAGGGAGATCCCAGGGGTTAAGCCTCTCGTGGACTTCGCCCACCTCCACGCCCGCTCCCTCGGCAAAATGAACTCCTACGAGGAGTTCGTGGCCGTGCTGGACTACCTACAGGAGCACCTCGGGCCCGAGGTACTCAAGGATGTGCACTTCCATGTGTCCGGCATTGAGTACGGGCCCAAGGGCGAAAAGAACCACCTCATCCTGGAAGAATCCGACTTCCGGTACCGGGAACTCCTGCAGGCCTTCCGGGACCGGGGCGTGGAAGGGGTGATCATCTGCGAAAGCCCGAACCTGGAGGAAGACGCGCTGCTGTTGCAGCGGACCTGGCGGCAGCTCGTGGCAGAACCGTAACCCGGTGTGCCCTCAGGCCTCCTGGGGTTTCATCACCAGCACCGGGATTTCCACCGACCGCAGCACCTTTTCGGTAACGCTGCCCATGAGCCAGCGTTTCCACCCGGATCGGCCGTGGGAGGCCATCACCAGGAGGTCGGGGTCTTCCTGTTCCACCGTTTCCAGGATGCCGGGCAGGGCCTCGTAGCGCCGTTCGATTCGTACCCGGTACTTCACGTCGCCCGGGATCTCGTGAATCTTCTCGTGCAACAGGTGTTCCGTTTCCTGGAGGATCTTCTTCTCGGCCTCCTGGGGTGCCAGGCCCTCCAGGAGTTCGATCACGTGGAGCACCACCACCTCGGCATGGAACACCGAGGCCACACGGAAGGCCTGCTCCAGGGCCTGCAGGGACAGGGGAGAGAGATCCACGGGCACCAGGACCTTCCCGATCTCCCGGGGTTCCCGGTGGGGATAGACCAGCACCGGCACGCGTGACCGGGTCAAGATCCGGTAGGCCGTGGTTCCCAGGTCTTCGGAGGTCTCTCCCAGCCGGTACCCCACGGCGATGAGGTCACACCCCTGGTTCTCGCAGCCTTTGACCACCTCTTCGTGGGGCACGCCCATGCGGATCCAGGTGGATTCCACGTGGACGCCGTAGTTGGCCTCCAGATTCTCGGCCAGTTCTGAGATCCGCTGGTCCATGTCGGCTCGTACCCGCTCGGTGGTTTGGCCCAGCACTTCCTGGAGTGTCGGCGGAACGAATTCCTCCTGGGGAATCACGTGAAGCAGGATGAGCCGGGCCTGGAAGGCCCGGGCCCACCGGGCAATCCCCTGGAGGAAGTAGCCAGAAACCCGGGTGACATCCAGGGCCACAAGGATCCTCTGGAACATCGTGCACCTCCTTGTTACTTCAGGGCTTGCCTTTGATTTTATGCCCCAGGACGGCTGTATAATCCTGCCCCTATGCCCACCTTTCCCGAAGTCTTCGATGTCATTGTGATCGGCGGCGGCCATGCAGGCATTGAAGCCGCTCTGGCGGCGGCCCGCATGGGCGCCAGAACCCTTTTGGTAACCCTGAACATCGACCGGATCGGGCAGATGTCCTGCAATCCGGCGGTAGGGGGTATCGCCAAGGCCCACCTGGTAAAGGAAATCGACGCCCTGGGCGGCGAGATGGGCCGGGCCACCGACGTGGCGGGCATCCAGTTCAAAATGCTGAACACCTCCAAGGGGCCAGCCGTGTGGTCGCTCCGGGCCCAGGTGGATCGGAAGGCTTACCGGGAGTACATGCGGCAGGTGGTGGAAGAGACCCCTAACCTGGTGCTTCTCCAGTCGGAGGCGACCGAAATCCTGGTAGAGCAGGGGAGGGTGGTGGGCATCAACACGGTAACCGACATGCGGTACCGGGCCGGGGCCGTGGTGCTGACCACCGGCACTTTTCTGCGGGGCATGATCTTCATCGGTACCGTCAAGTTCCCGGCGGGCCGGGCCGGTGAGTTCGCAGCCTACCGGCTGTACGACTCCCTGAAGGCCCTGGGCCTGGAGATGGGCCGGTTCAAAACGGGCACCTCCCCGCGGGTGGATGCCCGGTCCATCGACTTTTCCCGGCTGGAGCCCCAGCCCGGCGATGTGCCACCCCGGGGTTTTTCCTTCCGCAACCCCATCCTGCCCCATAAGGAACAGGAGTTGTGCTACATCACCCGCACCAACCCGGAAACCCACAGCATCATCTTCAAGAGCCTGCACCTTTCGGCCATGTATTCCGGCGAGATCGTGGGCAAGGGGCCGCGGTACTGTCCTTCCATCGAAACCAAGCTGGTACAGTTTCCCGGGCGCCATTCCCACCGCATCATTCTGGAGCCCGACGGCCGGAACACCTACGAGTACTACCTGAACGGCATTTCCACCTCCTTGCCCGAAGACATCCAGTTGAAGATGCTGCGCACCATTCCCGGCCTGGAGCGGGTTCGGATCCTGCGGCCGGGGTATGCCATCGAATACGACTTCGTGTACCCGCACCAGCTGGAACCCAGCCTGGAGGTCAAGGGTGTGCGGGGCCTGTTCCTGGCCGGCCAGATCAACGGCACCACCGGCTATGAGGAGGCCGCAGCCCAGGGCATCATGGCGGGCATCAATGCGGTGCTGACCCTGGACCAGCAGCCGCCCCTGATCCTGCGGCGCGACGAGGCCTATATCGGCACCCTGATCGACGACCTGGTGTTCAAGGGCACCGACGAGCCCTACCGGATGTTCACCTCGCGGTCGGAGTACCGCCTGATCCTGAGGATGGACAACGCCGTCGACCGCCTGATGCCCTACGGATACAAACTCGGTTTGATTTCCGAGGCCGAGTACCAGTGGTTCCTGGAGTACCGACGGCGGGTGGAACAGGAACTGCAACGGCTGAAACGGGAACGGGTGCATCCGCACCGGCACCGTCGGGCCTTGGAGCGCGTGGGGTTGCCGGTTCCCTCGGAATCGGTGACCCTGGACGAATACCTGAAGCGGCCCGAGGTGCGGTACCGCAAACTGCAGGAGGCTGGCCTGGCTCCTGAAGATTTGCCCTTTTACGAAGCCGAGCGGATCGAAACCGAGGTCAAGTACGAGGGGTACATCCAGCGGATGCACCGCGAAGCCGAGAAACTCCGCAAGCTGGAGGCTGTGGAGATTCCGGAGGATTTTGACTTTTCCGGGCTCCAGGGGGTTTCCAACGAGGCCCGGGAGAAACTCCAGCGGTATCGACCCCGTACCCTGGGCCAGGCCTCCCGGATTCCCGGCATCTCCCCGGCCGACATTGCCGTGCTGTTTTACCGGCTTCGGGAAACCGCCTCGGCCCCGGCCTCGGAGTAACCCAGGGGTTACGCCCCGCAAGCTTCAGAACGCAAGGGGAAAAACAGCATGTTATCCCGGCTCCTGGTGGACCTCCTGAAGTACGCACCTTCACAACTGGCTCCCATTCTCCGGGCCTTTCTGGCCATTCCCATCTACACCCGCGTGTTCACACCCGAGCAGTACGGCATGTACTCCATCACCCTGGCGGTGGTGAATGTGATGACCCTGCTCAACGGCTGGATCGGCACCTCCATCATTCGCTTTTACCCGGAGTACGAGCAGCAACAGCGCCTCCCGGCCTTCAACGTGACCATCTGGACCACCTGGTTCCTCTCCTCCGGTGTAATCCTCCTCGGGGCTCTTGCACTGCGGCCGGGGATTCCCCTGTTTCAGCGACTGCAACACCTGTTTTTCTGGGGCCTGTGCCTGTTCCCTCTGCTCTCCGCCCAGAACATGAACTACCACTACCTGCGGATCCAGAAGCGACCCCTGGGCTACACCGCAGCCCATCTCACCCTCACGGTGCTTACCATCGGCCTGAACCTCACCCTGATTTTTGTGTTCCATGTGGGGGTAGAGGCCCTGCTCATCGGCAACATCCTGGCCATCCTGCTGGTGATCCCCTGGCTCCTGCGATGGACCGTGAACGGCCACCTGGCCCTCCGCCCCCTGCGATACGAGGTTCCCCTCCTGAAAAAAGCCGTGAGGTACGGCATCCCCCTGGCCTTTGGAAACCTCTCCAACTGGATCCTGCACCTTTCCGACCGTTTCCTGCTGGAGTATTTCCTGGGTTTCGCGACGGTGGGTGTTTACGCCACGTCCTATTTTCTGGCCGAGCGGTCCATGATGATCCTGGTCAATATCCTGTTCCTGGGCTATTGGCCCTTCATCGTGCGGCTGTGGGAGGAGCGGGGGCCGGAGGCCACCCACCGGGCGTATCGCCAACTCCTGAGCACCTACCTGGCTGTGGCCACCTTTGCGGTGTTTCTGCTCTCTTTCTTGGCCCACGACGTGCTGAGGATTCTCCTGGGGAAGTCCTTTGTGGGGGGCTACGTGATTGTGCCCTGGGTGGCCTCAGGTTTCTTGCTCTTCGGGCTCCAGCAGCTCTTTCAAACGGGCCTCATCGTGCATAAAACCACCCGCCCCGTGGCTGTTTCCATTTTTCTTGCAGGCCTGATGAACATCGGCCTCAACATCCTGATGATTCCCCACTGGGGCATGATTGGGGCCGCGGTGGCCTCATTC
>WGAB01000036.1 GCA_015489295.1 Caldifarciminota bacterium | reverse complement strand
TGGGTACGGTAACTCATGGCGTTCGTTCGTCCTTTAAGGAAGGGTCCGAAAGGCCGAAACGGTGCCGATAATACAGTTTCATGGCAAACACCGTCAACGCGCCGAGCACCAGATAAATCGGAAACTTGAGGGCCACCAGAAGCCCAAAGAGGGCCCCGGAGCCGCGGAAGGCGAAGGTTACCCGTTGGGGATCCTGGGGGCGGCCCAGGGTCCACAGAAAGAGGGGCCAGGAGAGAAGCGCGGCCCAGAACACCAGGGGACAGCCGAGGAGACCAGCGGCGAGCAGAGCAGAGGAGAGGAGGAGCAGGGCGAGGATCGCGGTAAGTCGTTCTCCCAGGACTACCCCGGTGGTTCGGGCCCCGGTGGCCCGGTCGCCGGGCACATCGGCCAGGGTGGTCAACAGAAATACGGCCCCAACAGCCAGGACGTAAGGCAGGGTTTCCCACCCAGCACGAAGGGGCACCGGCCCGGCCAGGGCCCGGCCGAAGAGCACGTTGAGGCCGCCGTAGCCAAGGGCATTGGCCAGAAGGTCCCAGAAGGGGCGGGCTTTCAGGCGAAGCGGCGGCACGCTATAGGCCATGCCCAGGAGGCCGGAGGCAGCCCACAGCCCCAGAATCCAGGGAAATCCGGGGGAGGCCCATAACGGCAGCAGGAGGGCGAAAGACCCCAGCACCAGCAGGGCAGTAAAGGCCCAGGCGCCGGACACCGGCAGGATGCCGTCGGCCAGAAGGAAGAGTTTTCGGTTCTGTCGGTCGGTTTCCCGGTCAAAGATCTGGTTCACCACGTAGGTGGCGGCCATCAGCAGGGAATAGGCCAAAAAACCGACGAGAAGGGCCGGAGGGAAGGCCAGGATGGGTTGGAAGTCTACGAGCCCCCGAAAACCGCCTCTATGGAAGCCTATGAGCAGAAACGCCCAGACCGGGAACAGCAGGGTGGGGCGGGTGAGGAACAGGTAATCCAGAAGCCGACGAACCATGCTTCTATTGTGCAGGAGACCGGGTACGGGTGGAGCCGGAGGGAAGAACGACGGAGGTCGGGGTGAGACCGCCACGAACCAGGGAGCCGACCGTACGTAGGAGCCGCTTCAGCGGCGATCGGTCGACCTCCAGCATTCGGGCGGGGCCGTCAGGTTCCCACCGGGCTGCCAGCAGCAGACCTGACAGGGGTTCAGGGTTGTACAGGATCCTGCTGCTGTGTCTCTCGGGATCGAGGGTTTTGGGGCCAGTGAGTACAGCAGACGCAGTGCCCATCTCGGGCTCCTGATTCTCAGGCCAACACGCCTAACCCATTGACCCCCAGGGAGTTCCCTGGCCCTGCCCCAAGGCCACCTCGTGGAAGTGAAACATAATATACCTTATGTTAACTGCTGGCAACAGGCTGAGAATGAGGAAGTTGCTGAGGATTGATTCAGGTTCCTGGGGGCCACGGGGTTGTGGCACATTTGTGGCACCTTCAGGGGGATTATGGTGTGGCAGGCAGGCGAGCCTCGTACGTGTTTCCCGGCGGGCGGGATGCCACCGGGCGGCCGGGGCGCTTGATCTGAGAGCTGCCCGAGCCGATCGCGGCTGAAGCCGCTCCTACAGGCGCGTGGCGGCTGGTACCGCTGCTACCGTTCCTGCAGGACGGGACTACGGTGTCCGGGGACCTTGTAGGAGCCGCTTTAGCGGCGATGGGTCATTCCTGGAGGGCGTACTCCAGCGCGCCTTGAAACGTAGAGATTCTTTGTCGCGGCTGAAGCCGCTCCTACAGAGGGAAATCGCCGCCGGGGGTGAATTCCTGTCCGACTGCCAGGTGTCCTACGGCGCCGCTCGTGCGGAACCTGGGTCCGCCTCGTCATCTAAGGTTTTGAGCCCTAAGGGCTTCCTCCCCCTCAGGGGGATTAAGGTGGGGGTGGAGTCCCTCCCGGCGGCAGGGTCGCCTCGTGACCGAGGCCGCTCCTGCAGTACCCCAAGGCGTTAGAATAGCCACCGATGCCGCGACAACTCCCTCCCCTCCTCCTGCAGTATCACCGGCTGGACGGAAGGTTCCATCTTTCCGGCGACACGGTCCCGGCCAGCCTGTTCCGCCGCCACCTGCGGCAGCTCCACACCTGGGGCTACCGGCTGGCCACCCCTCAGGACTGGCGTCTCACAAAAACCGGCCGTTTTTTGCCCGCTACGGCCTATTTGACCTTCGACGATGGGTTTGAGTCCGTGTACCGGGTGGCCCTACCTGAAATGGCGAAATTTGGCGGGGTGGGCGCCGTGTTCGTTCCCACGGCCTTCATCGGCCGCGAAAACACCTGGGACGCCACCTTTGGGGTCCGGTTCCGCCACCTGGGTGCCCGGGAACTCCGCCAACTGCACCAGGCAGGCTGGCTCGTGGGCAGCCACGGCCATACCCACCGCGACCTCACGCGGTTGCCCGACGACGCCGTCCTGGCCGAACTGGAGACCTCCTGGAATGTCCTTGCCACCCTCCTGGGAACCCCACCCTTCGCCCTGGCCTACCCCTTCGGCCACTGGCACCCCCGGCTTTTCCCCCTGCTCCAGAGGACAGGGTTTTCCGTGGCCTTCGCCGGCCCCCGGGGTATGCCGGGCAATCCGCTGGCGCTACAGCGCTGGGGCGTGTACCTCATCGATCTCAGCCTCCACCCCAAGGTCGACCCTGAACTGCGATCCCTGGAGCTCCGGAAACTTCGATACATCAACGCCTTTGCCACCCTCAGCAGCTGGGCCATGCATCGGCTGCCGTTTCTGGCCTGGATCTCGCGAATGAAAACCCAACCATGAACCTGGTGGGCCTGGACCTGGCCTGGTCGCCCGGGCGGCCCAGCGGCGTGGCTGTGGTGGCCTGGCGCCCTGGCACCTCGGTTCTCCACACCCTGGAGGGCCAGCAGGTGCCCGATCACGCGGCGCTGGTGGCCCTGCTGCGCTCCCTGAGGCCGCCAGAACACTTCGGCCTTCTGGTGGATGCACCCCTGCAGGGATCTGGTCCCTTTCGCCGCGCCGAGCGGGAGGCAGCCCGCCTTCTGCGGCGGTATCGCGTGGGGTTCCTGCCCTTCCGGAACCTGGATTTCACCGTCCTGTTGGAGGCTCTCCGGGGATACCGGCTCTACCCGCCGGAGGTCCGCTCCCTGTGCCGTACCGGAGGGTGGGTCGTGGAAACCTATCCCCAGGCCGTGGCTGTGGGGCTCCTCGGCCGCCGGTTGCCCTACAAGTACGGCCCCCGGCCCCGGCGAGACGCAGCCTGGCACCGCTTTCTCCAGGCCGTCCAGCAACGCCTTCGTAAAAACGGGCTGGTCGTAGACCCCTCGGTGCCCCAAGGGTTCTCCAGTACCCATGTGCGGGATGCCTGGGTGGCCGCCTTAGGAGGGGCGGTGGCCTGCGCGCTGGAAGCCCATCGCCGGTTCCCTGAAGCGCCTGAGCCGTCCGAGCCCTACCTCTGGATCCCTTGGCTCCACGATCCCACCAAACCGCCAAAAACGGAGCAGTCCCTCCCATGACCCGGGCCTGGCTTGCCCTGCTCTCCTCTGCCCTGCTCTGGAGCACCTCCTTTGCTGTGATCCGTAAGGCTCTGGGCTCCTGGCCTCCGGTGCCCCTGCTCACCGGCCGGTTCCTGGTGGCCGGCCTTCTGGCCCTGCTGTTGCTGGTTTTTCGGCGACGAACCCTGGCCATCCTGGCCCAGCCTGCCGTGATCTTCCTCGGGCTCATCAACGCCTTTGGCTTCTTTGCCCAGTTCCAGGGGCAGGTGACGGTCACCGCGGCCACGGCCTCCTTCCTCATCAACACCTATGTGGTGTACGTAGGCCTGCTGGCCTATCCCCTGCTCAAGGAGCCCCTGACCCGGATCCAGGCGATTTCCGTGGCCCTGGCGATTCCCGGCATCTACCTGATGTCCCGGGAGCCGGGCACGCCCTGGGGCCTCCATTTTTCCTCCGGCGCCCTCTGGATCCTGACGGCCAGCTGGGCCTGGGCCTTTTACATTTTGTATTCCCGCAAGGCGGTGAAACACTTAAATGCCGAGGAGGTGGCCCTGGGGGTGATGGTCTGGACCCTGGTGCCGCTCCTCGTGTTCCTGCCAAAGGCCCTCCCCTACTTCAGGGTGCCCGCCTTTGCGCTGACCGCTTCGTACCTGGGACTTTTCTGTTCCCTGGTGCCCTACTTCCTGTACGTTTACGGGCTGCAGCGGGTGCAGGCGGTACCGGCCTCGGTGGTGCTCCTTCTGGAAATGGTGCTGGGGGCGCTGTGGGGCATTCTCTTTCTGGCGGAGCGCCTTCAACCCGTGCAATGGCTTGGTGCGTTGCTGCTACTCGGGGCCGTGGTGCTCCAGATGGTGGCCGTGCAGGAGTCTTGACGCCTTATCGCCACCGCAGCAGCACAGCCTCCAGAAACAGAAAGGCCAGCGCAGCCACGAGAAGCCAGGGGGTGAGTGTAAGATCCCGCAGCCCCAGAAACTCCTTGAGGCCCATGACCTTTCCCAAAGCGCCCAGGTGGCGGTGCCATTCCTCAGGAGATGCCGGTGTAGGGTCCGATTCCTCCGGAGGGCACACCACGGTTACCCGGGCCAGGGTATCGCTGCGGGCCAGCACCCGGTAAAACCCTTCAAGAAACGGCACGAATTCCAGCACCGGCCGTCCTCCCTCGAGGATCGGCGTCAGGGGAACGGTGCCCTGGGGCCCTTCCAGCCTGTAGGGGGGTGCCGCGTCGTCGGGAAGGGGCAGGCGGACCCGGGTTCCGGTGGCAATGCCGTTGAGCACCTCTATCCTTGTGGTTCCCTGAGCCGCCAACCGATACACCAATCGCACAAACTCAGGGGTGAGGGGCCAGGTTCCGGCCTGATCGGGCAGGAAACCGAAGAGTACCACCCTACCCTGCTCTACCACCACAGGCTGGCCGGTGGCGCTCCGGACAAGGACCCTCATCCCAGGGCCGGCCCGGAAAGGCCGGGCCTTCAGGTGCTCGGTACCCACTTTCAGGGACATCACCGAGTCCTCCACAGGAACGCCCAGCAGGCGCGCCCAGGCACCGGTGGTATCAAAGATTAGAATCCTCTGGGGCGGATTCCGGATCCAGGCAGCCAGAGGGGTGCCCGGAGCCGGTGCCGGCGCCCCGTGGATCAGCACCCCGGCATAGGCCGACAGTTGCCCGGGCGTGGGATGGTCAACCCGCTGCACCCGGAAAAGCCTGGGCACCCCTTCGGGCTCCAGCAGGGCCTGGAGCACCAGGGAGGGCTGGCCCCACCAGGCCAGGTCCAGGGCCGGGGTGATCCGCACGACCACCTCCTGCTGATCGTCGCAGGGCAACGCGTCATGGGGCGCCAGGGACACGCGGAGACGCCCTTCCTCGTCGGGCTGGCCCTGCACCTGGAGTTCCACCGTGGCCCCCGGGGACAGCTGGACCTGCTGGTGGGATCGGCCCCGGCCCTCCAGGGAAAGGATGCGGCGGGCAGGCTCGGTGCCGTAATTCCGGAGCCGGACCTTCAGGCTCACCGGAAACCCCTGGAGCACATAGGGGGCCTCGGGCTCCACACCTTCGATTGCTACATTGGGCCTTTGCCGGTCGCCCACAAGGACCACGATCCAGGGGAGGTTTTCGGCCGTGAGGTTCAGGAAGCCGGTGGCCTGGCCGTCGGTGATCAGGATCAGGGGGGCGGGCTGTTGCAAAAGGGCCCGGTACCGGGTGGGCAAATGGGTTTGCTGGTATCGGGGCAGTATTCGGTCGGCAAAGTACACCCATTGGGCCTCGGGAAACCGCTGCCGAAGGACCGGCACCACGCGGGCCATCTCCTGAGCCAGGCCCTGGGTGGGCCCCGAAAGATCTATGGCCACGGTTTTCACCGCAGGCAAGGGGCCCCAGTGGGCGCCGGCCAGGGCGAGGATAACGC
>WGAB01000035.1 GCA_015489295.1 Caldifarciminota bacterium | reverse complement strand
ATATGCCTATGTGGCTGACTGGAATTCTTGGACTCGAGGTCTCCGGATCTTGGATATTTCTGATCCTGCCAATCCTTACCAAGTGGGGACCTACATCCCTCCCAATTATGCAGAGCGCCTCTTTGTCGCGGGTACCTATGTTTATCTAGCAGATAACAGCTCGGGTCTCCGAATTATTGATGTTTCTGATCCCACAAACCCTCACGAGGTGGGCTCTCACATAACCGGTTTTGCTCTAGGTGTTTTCGTCTCCGGGCACTATGCCTATGTGGCCGATGGAGGTTCAGGCCTCCGCATCCTCCAGATTGCCGATCCCGATACCCTGCGGTGGACGGGCACCTATCAAACGCCCGGCGAGGCCCATGGCATCGCCCTCGGCCAGAATTACGCCTTCCTCGCCACCGGCCTCGGCGGCCTCCTGATCTTTGACCTCTCCAACCCCTCCCAGCCCATCGGCTCCTTCAATACCCCAGGCTCCGCCCAGGATGTGTTCGTGGACCTCCCCTACGCCTATGTGGCCGACTACGGCCGCGGCCTCCGCATCCTGGATGTCTCCGATCCCTCCAACCCCTCCGAACTCTCCTCCTACGACTCCCCGGGCAACGCCAAAACCTGCGGCGTGTTCCGCTACGGCAGCCGCCTGTACCTCGCCGAAGGCGACTCCGGCCTCACCATCCTGGACGCCTCCGACCTCACCAACCCCACCCGCATCGCCGGCTACGATACCCCCGGCTTCGCCTACGATGTCGTGGTCCAGGGCAGCTACGCCTATGTCGCCGACGGCCCCGCCGGCCTCCGCATCCTCAATGTCGCCCTCCGCGGCTCCCCCCAGGAAGTGGGCGCCTACGATACCCCCGGCACCGCCTATAAGGTGGACCTCGTGTACCCCTACGCCTTCCTCGCCGACGGCAGCGACGGCCTCCTGATCCTGGATGTCTCCGACCCCACGAACCCCACCCTCGTCGGCTCCTTTGATACCCCGGGTACCGCCTACGGCGTCCATGTCCGCGACGGCTTCGCCTATGTCGCCGACGGCGACCACGGCGTCCGCGTGGTCAATGTCTCCGACCCCGCCAACCCCTCCGATGCCGGCTACTACGATACCCAGGGCAGGGCCTACGATGTCGCCGGCCTGGGCAACGATGTGTATGTGGCCGACGGCTCCAACGGCTTCTCCGTGCTCCACTTCTACGGCGCCCCGGTGGCAACCCACGAAGGCCAGGAACCCGAAACCACAACCCGGCTCCAGGTGCTCTCCTCCCCGGCCCGCGATGCCCTGGTCCTCCGGGTCCGGTCACCGCAACGCACCCTTTCCTTCGCCCTCTACGATGTCCAGGGACGGGTGGTGCACACCTACACCCGGGTGCCGGTGCCCCGCTCCGGCCGCCTCACCCTGCCCCTTGAGAACCTCGCCACCGGCGTGTACTTCCTGCAACCCCTCAACCTTCCCTATCACCCCATCAAGTTCCTGCACCTCAGGTAAACCCTTCCTGCGGCGGAACTCACCCCCGGGCGGGGCCGTGCGGCCCCGCCCGGGGGTTTCCTTTTCTCTGTTTTCCCCATTCCACACTCTACAACTTGAAAGAAAAGCGGCATGGCCCAACCTTCCTTGCAGTCGCCCGGTCCACCGTCTAAAATAGCGCCGAATGGCGCTGAAGGAACGGAGGGTTTATACCACCTGCATCTGGTGCGGCACCGGATGCATGTTCTACCTGCGGGTGCGCGACGGTCGGATTGTGGGGGTGGTGCCCTCCCGCAGTCACCCCATTTCCCGCGGCCGACTCTGCCTCAAAGGCTGGCGCAGCTATGAGTTCGCCCAACACCCCGATCGCCTGAAGTATCCCCTGATCCGTACCCGCCAGGGTCTGCGCCGCGCCTCCTGGCCCGAAGCCCTGGACCTCGTAGCCGAAAAACTCTCCGAAATTAAGGCCCGCTACGGCCCTGAAGCCATCGCCGTGTTCGGCTCCGCCAAATGTACCAACGAAGACAACTATGTGCTGGTGCGCTTCGCCCGCGCCGTGATCGGCACCGACCATGTGGACCACTGCGCCCGATTGTGCCACGCCTCCACCGTGGCCGGCCTCGCCCGCGCCTTCGGGTCCGGCGCCATGACCAACTCCATTGAGGAAATTGAAGACACCGACCTCATCCTCATTACGGGGTCCAACACCTCGGAACAGCATCCGGTGATCGCCTCCCACATGATGCGCGCCCTGCGCAAGGGCGCCCGCCTGGTGGTCATCGACCCCCGCAAGGTGCCTATGGCCCGGATCGCCCACCTGTACCTTTCCCACCGCCCCGGCACCGACATCGCCTGGATCAACGGCATGATCTATGTGATCGTTTCCGAAGGGCTCCACAACCGACGGTTCATTGAGGAGCACACCGAGGGCTTTGAGGAGATGTGGCAGGTGGTCCGGCAGTATCCGCCCGAGCGCGTGGAACGCATCACCGGCATCCCCAGGGAAAAACTCGTGCAGGCGGCCCGCTGGTACGCCACGGCCCCCAGGGCCATGATCTTCTATGCCATGGGCATCACCCAGCATGTCACCGGCACCCACAATGTCTTCGCTCTGGCAAACCTCGCCATGGTCACCGGCCACATCGGCCGGCCGGGTACCGGCGTAAATCCTTTGCGGGGCCAGAACAATGTGCAGGGCGCCAGCGACCTGGC
>WGAB01000034.1 GCA_015489295.1 Caldifarciminota bacterium | reverse complement strand
GCAGGCCACACCGGCGCGGCGGGCCTACGGCAACGGCCCACCGGCCCTCCGGTTCGCCCGGGGGCATCTGCTGGACCTCATCGGGCAGGGCCATGAACTCGCCCTGCAGGGCCCGGTGGACGGCGTCGCCGAACCGGACTGGGCCCTGGCCGATTCGCTGCGCCGCCTGGGTGCAGAGCCCAAAGCCCTGCTGTGGTACGACAACAGCCTGCCCGCGCCGGTGGAACAACAGGCCCGGCAGCGGAATCTCGTGGTACGGCTGCTGGGGCCCGAACCCAACCCCGCGGTGCCGTCGGCCCAGGTCCGGGCGCTGCCGATCCTGGGCGACACCGCACCTTCGCCCCGGAGGGTGGGCCGGCACCTGCAAAAAGCTCAAGGCGGCTGGGCCGTGCTGGCGTATCGCCGGGTGGTGGCATCCTCCGAGGTCCGAACCGGCGAATCCCGGCGCTTTGTGGTGGACCCCTTTACCCTGGAGCGGCACCTTCGCTTGGCCCGGAACCGGCACCTGGCCCTCTGGCCCCTGGGCCGGGCCTGGGCGTACCTGCAGGCCCGGCGCGCGGCCCGACTACGGGTGACCCCCCAGCAGGGGTTCTGGGTGCTCACGCTGGAGAACAGCAGCGAGCCGCTCTGGGTAGAGGTAACTGGCCCGCCGGGAATCCTGCGGGTCCACCGCAGCCTCACCGACGGCCTCTACGAACTCCGCCGCCGGCCCCTCTACCTCCACCTTCCCCCTGGCGTTCCCGTGTTGGTGGAACGCGTGGATTAGGAATTTCTCATCGGCGGGGAGAAATTCTTTGCTGCGTCGGTCGGAGGGCTTTGCCCTCGGGCTGTAAAAGGAGCATGTTGAGGAGGGCAAGGTCGCGGTCGTCCACCTGGCCGTCCTGGTTGACATCGGCGTTGTCCAGGGGCGAAGGTGCCGGGCCGCGGTAGTACAGGTAGGCCTCCAGAATCTCCCGGTCGCGCTGGCTCACGATGCCGTCGCCGTTGACATCGCCCTGGAGCGTGTCGGCCACCTGCAGGGTGACGGCCACGGTGTCCACGGGCTGCGCCGGCGCGTTGCTGTACACCAACACCAGCGCCTGGTGCTCCTCGCCCGGGTTCATGCCACCGGTTTCTATGGTGAGGGTAACCGCTGCGGCGCCCCCGGCCGGGGCATAGCCCGAAAGCGGGTTCTCAAAGAGCCAGCCCGGGGCGGCCGTGGGCGGATAAACGGCCACGGCCAGGCTGTCCTGTAGGTAATCGGCGTTGTACACCACGGGCAGGCCGTCGGAGGCATCCGCGTTTTCAATGCCCACGGTGGCGGAGTTCAGGGTGCCCAGGAGGTGCTGGTACAGGAACACCATGCGGCCGTCGGGGTACAGGATGGCCTCAAAGGTGAGCGCGGAGTTGGTTTCCCCGTAGCGGGGCACCTGGTGCCACTCCACGATCATCCGGTCGTTGTCGGCGTCGTACCAGGTATAGACTTCACCGCCGTTGGAAGGATTCAGGTCGTCCCAGAGCACGGCGATCAGGTTGTTGGGCTCGGTGGTATCAGGGATCGGGTCGTTGGAATAATCGGTGCCGTCGGTGCCGAAGGTCAGGTAACCGTTAGAAGAGATGCGCACGGTGCTGTAGGTGTTGCCATAGAAGGGGAAGGACCAGGGCAGCGATTGGTCGGCGTAGTCGTCGTCGCCCAGGTTCAGCGGTGTGCCCGGGCCTGTGAGGTCCACGAAGAAGAAGTCCGGGCCCAGGGAATCATGGGAATCGGCCCAGGTGTAGCCGAAGGCGTCGGGGCCGCCGGCGCCCAGAAGCCCGGGCCGCGGGTCCCGGGCGCCCTTGGCGAGTTCCAGGGAGGGGTACCGAAGGCGTTGCCGGGGATCCTCGGTGCGGAGCCGGAGCCACTGCCGGCGGCTCAGTTCGTTGTCGGCAACGCGGAAGAAGAGCCGCGACCCCGGCTCGCCCGTGTTCTGGATCCACAGGCGGGTGGACCAGGAACGGTTGGGCGGCAGCAGCACCTGGAGTTCCGGCGGGGCCACGGTCATGGCTGGATCGGGCACTTCGGCGTCAAAGAAGTTCAGGATCCGCTGGAGCAGGGTGGCCACTGGAAAGCCGTCGGCGGCGAGCCCGCCCAGTTCAAAGGATGCGCCGACGGTGCGATAGGTGCCGGCGTCCCGAGCCACGGCGCACACATAGTTCGGGCTCTGGTTTTCCAGGAGGGCGAAGGCGCCGCCCGTCGGTGAAAGATGGTCGATCCAGTTGTTTTCGCCCACATAGCGGTACGAAAGGCCCTCGGCGAAGCTGCCGGCCACGCCCTGAATCTGGCCCAGGTCGCCGGAGCCGTCGGCGGTGGCTTCAATGCCAAAGGTGGGGCCGAAGTCGTAGGCGCCCTGGCCGGGGTCGTAGTACCACACATCCCCGCCCTCCAGGTACACGCGGCCACCGTTGGAAATGTAGGCGGTGAGGGCCTGGGTTTCGGCGGAGTCTGGATAAAACCGGTGGTTCTGGGAGTAAATACCGGCGCACACGAACACTGCATGGAACCCGGCAAGGGAATCGGCGTAGGCCAGACTGGTGCTGTAGGTGCTCTGAAGCCCCAGGCTGTCTAAGAGGGCGTGGATGCGGGGACCCGAGGACTGGTTGGGGTCCAGGTCCCATACCAGATACCGAACCGAAGGGGTGGTATCGGGCACGGTAAAGGTGGCCGTGGCGGTGTCGTTGGACGGGTCTTCATCGGTCCGCAGGCGGCTCAAGGCCTGCACCTGGTAGGTGCCGATGTCGGGCACGAAGGGCTGAAAGGCCACGGTGTCTTCGCGGCCCGGCGGCACCTGGGCCAGGAGCACCGAGTCGTGATACACCCGCTGGGCGCCCTGGTAGATGTCCAGCAGGGCGGCATAGGAGACGGTATCGCTTCCCCGATTTTCAAAGCGGGCCCGGGGAATTACGGTATCGCCGAAGAACACGGTGCCGGTGGGGCTGAGCACCTCCAGGGCCGCAACGTCCAGGGTCGGCGTCGGAGGGCCCGAAGAGAGCCCGAAGAAGGTGGCGATCTCCTGTACCAGATCCTGGCGGGTGGAGGCGCCGTCCTGCAGGCCGCCCAGTTCAAAGCTCAGGCCCACAGTGCGGTAGGTGCCAGCGTCGTTGGCGATGCCGCAGGTATAGCCGGCCGAAGGGTTGCGCAGGATCTCAAAGCCGGTGCCGGTGGTGACCAGATGGTCCACATAGTTGTTCTCGCCCCCGTAGGACCAGCTATGGCCTTCGGTGAAGGTGCCGGCCACGCCCTCCACCGTGCTGAGGTCGCCGGTGCCGTCGTCGGTGCCATCAATGCCGAAGGTGGGGCCGAAGTCGTGGCCGCTCTGCGTGGGGTCGTAGTACCACACATCCCCGCCCTCCAGATAGCCCTTGCCTCCGGCCTGGATATAGGCCTCCAGGGAAT
>WGAB01000033.1 GCA_015489295.1 Caldifarciminota bacterium | reverse complement strand
GATACGGTCAACATCGTGTGGCAGCTCACCGGCTACGGCCGGGCCGAAGGGCTCCTGGAGGGCTCGCTGGAATACCGCACCCAGCCCTTTTTCCTGCGGGTGGCCCGACGGTTCGGGCCCCTCAGCGTGGGCGTGGGCTACGACCTGGAACAGCTCGAAGGCAGGGCGGACCTCACAGGCTACGGCTTTCTGCAGGTAGACAGTTTGCACACCGTGGCCGACAGCGCCTTCCTGGTGAACGGACAACCGGTGACCGTGGCCGGGGAGTTCCAAACCATCCTGGCGGATACCGTGTTTCGCCTGGACAGCCAGGCCCGCGCCTCGGCCCTGCGGCACGGCTTCGGCCTCGGCCTACAGGCGGATTTCTGGCTCCTGAAGATGGGGATCGCTGGCCGGGTCTGGCTGCCCACCACCCTGAACCTGGACCAGGCAGAGGCCCGGATGATCCGCACCTCCGGCATGCCGGACTCCGTGTACTACTCCCCCTCCACCCGCCTGTCCAGCGGTCTGGACACCCTGTATCTCACCGATACCCTGGGTTTCAGCCGTCTGCGGAAGGACACCCTGGAGTTCTTCAGGTCGGTGTACACCCGGCTGCCCCTGACCTATACCGTGGGCGCGGGGGTCACCCTCGGGCCGTTGCATCTTTCAGGTATGGCCGATCTGGTGGGCTCGGGGAATCGGGGCTTCGGACGCTTCGCCTTCGGCGTCGCCCTGATGTTCCCAATCCCGGCGGGCAAGCTGGTGCTGGGGTACGGCCACACCGGCACCTATCTTCTGGACCGGACGGGGACTGTGGTTCCCCTCATGTCCCAGGGGTCCGTCAACTTTGGTGGCACCCTGGACCTGCCCTCCGGCCTCGAGCTCGGCGCGGCCGTGAAATTGAACCCCATGGCCCTCGGCTTTATGTTTAAAAGCCCTTTGCAAGAGGCAACAGAGGTGCAACGACCGGACCTTTCCTCTGTACTTTCCCTGAGCCTCGGCCTTTCAAAAACCTGGAGGTAAACAATCGATGCGACGTTGGAGCCTTGTAAGCCTTCTGGCTGTCCTCTTCCTGGCCGCTGCCTGCGATCAAATTCCCTTTTCGGTGTCCATCCCCATCGTCCTCACCCACCTGCAGCTGACCGCCCAGGATACCACCCAAACCCAGGTGTTCCAGCAGAAAACCGTGGATGTCGCCCAATACGGCTCCTTTTCCCAGTATATCGACTTTGCCCGGCAGGTAACCGTGGACTCGGCCCTGCTCAAGGTGACCAACACCACCGGCTCCGTCACGTTGGAACTGCGCGTCTCTGAGGATTCCACCCTCACCCCCGAAACCCTGGACCAGGCCCACCTCCTGGCAGCCCTCACGGTGCCAGCCGAAACCACCCGAAGGTTCACAGGAACCGAGTTCCTGAACCCCGAAGGGCTGGAAATCCTGCAGGAACAGCTGATCCCCGACGGGTTCTTTAGCCTGTACTTCTGGGCGGTAACCCAGGGCGACTCCATAGACCTCATGGTGGACTCCCTGGTGTTCTATGTTCACCTGGAAGGTGCCAAGTAGCCGCTGGCTCCCCGCGGTTCTCCTGCTGTCCCTGGTTTGGGGATGCGAAAAGGGTGGCAAAGGCCCTCCGGACGTGCAGCATTTGCTGGACCAGGGATGGCAATGGTTTGAAGCCGATCAACTGGATTCCGCTTATGCCGCCTTCGGCGATGCCGTACTCCAGGATCCCCAGAACCCCGAGGCCTGGCTGGGCCTGGGCTGGACTTCTTTGCGACTTTACGACCCCGTGTACGCCCATCAGAGCCTTTTAAGAACCCTGGCCCTTGGCGGCGATTCCCTGGACGCCTGGGCTGGCCTGGCCATCGCCGACGCCGACCCCATTCCCGACCCCGCCCTTTACGGGGTTCCCCTGGATTCGGTACTGCATCTGGCCCTAGGAGCCGCTACCCTGGTCCTGGAGCGCCAACCGACGTACCGTTTTGCCCACGATCCCCGGGTCACCGCCGACCTCCTTCTCCTGGAAAAGGCCCGGGTGCTCTGTTCCCTGGGCCGCTTCGCCGAAGCCTTAACCCTGGTGCAGATCCTGGATCCGAACTTCGATGCCGATGTGACCACCCCCGAGGGACGCGCAGCCCTGCTCCAGAAGATCGCCGATCTTCTGAACACCTACGGTTGGCCCTGATGTACATCGCGGACCTGCATCTGCATTCCAAGTATTCCCGGGCCACCTCCCGCAACATGGAGCCCCCAGCCCTTGCTCGGGTGGCCCGCCGCAAAGGCGTGCACCTCCTGGGCACCGGCGATGTGCTGCACCCGGCCTACCGGCAGGAACTCAAGGAAATCCTCCGGGAAAAGGGCAACGGCGTGTACGAGTACGACGGCGTGGATTTCCTGCTCACCACCGAAACCTCCCACGTGTTCAGCCAGGGAGGTCGCCTCCGGAAGATCCACCTGGTGCTCCTCTTCCCCGACTTCGACACCGTGGACCGGGTGGCCCAGAAACTGGAATCCCTGGGCGGCAACCTCACCGCCGACGGCCGGCCCACCTTCGGCCTCTCGGTGGTGGATATGCTGGACCTCCTCTTTTCCGTGAACGAAGAGATCCTTGTGATTCCGGCCCACGCCTGGACCCCCTGGTTCTCGCTCTTTGGCTCCCGATCGGGCTTTGACTCGCCGGAGGAGGCCCTGGGGCCCTTCCTGGAGAAGGTGCCGGCCATCGAAACCGGCCTTTCGTCGGACCCTCCCATGAACTGGCGGGTTTCGGCCCTGGATCGCTTTGTGCTGGTGTCCAATTCCGACGCCCACTCGCCCGACAAAATCGGCCGCGAGGCCAATGTGTTCCGCGAGCCCGTGGATTTCTACGAACTGCGCCGCATCCTGTTGGACCACGACCGGCAACGGTTCCTGTTCACCATCGAGTTCTTCCCCGAGGAGGGCAAGTACCATTACGACGGCCACCGAACCTGCGGCGTTCGGTTCCATCCTCGGGAAACCCGGCAGCATCGGGGCCTGTGCCCGGTGTGCGGCCGGCCCCTGACCGTGGGCGTGCTGTACCGCGTGGAACAACTGGCCGATCGGCCCGAGGGCTATGTGCCGCCCGGGGCCATCCCTTACCGGCACCTGGTACCGCTCAAGGAGATCCTGGCCGATGTGCTGGGGGTGGGGCCCAACACCAAAAAGGTGGCCCAGCTGTACGAAACCGCTCTCCAGCATCTGGGCACCGAGATGGACATCCTGCTGCGGGTACCCGAGGAGGATCTTCGGCGGTGGCTCGGAACCCCCGTGGCCCGCGCCATCGTACAGGTGCGCCGGGGAGAAGTGGACATCGAGCCCGGCTACGACGGGGTCTACGGCACCGTTCGGGTGCGCCCACCGGAGCCCAGGCAACCGGAGCAGGGCAGCCTCTTTTAGCCTGCAGCCGGTCGAAGGCCGCGTTATGATACCCACATCCCCCAAACCCACTGTGGAGAGGGTTGCCCATGAAGGCCATCATTCTGGCAGGCGGTAGCGGTAGCCGGCTCTATCCGGTCACCCTTACGGTGAACAAGCACCTCCTGCCCATCTACAACAAGCCCATGATCTATTACCCCCTGTCGATCGTGATGCTCATGGGGATTCGGGAGGTGCTCTTTATCGTTAACCCCCAGGACCTGCAGGCCTTCCAGAAACTCCTCGGCGATGGGCACCAGCTGGGCATGGACCTGCGGTATCAGGTGCAACCCGAGCCCCGGGGCCTGGCCGAAGGGCTCATCCTGGGTGCCGACTTCCTGGGCGGCGACTCGGTGTGCTACGTGCTGGGCGACAATGTGTTCTTCGGCCACGCCTTGCCCGAGGTGCTCCGCGATGCCCGCCAGAGCCTGGAGCGGGAAGGAGGGGCCGTGATCTTTGGGTACCCGGTCCGCGATCCCCGGCGGTTCGGCGTGGTGGAGTTCGATGAGTCTGGACGGGTGCTTTCGCTGGAGGAAAAACCCGAACATCCCCGGTCCAACTTCGCCGTGGTGGGCCTGTACCTGTATGACGGCCGCGCTCCGGAAATCGCCCGCCGGATCCGGCCCTCCGCCCGCAACGAACTGGAAATCACCGAGGTCAACCGGGTGTACCTGCGCGAGGGACGGCTGCAGGTTCGCCTGCTGGGCCGGGGGTTTGCCTGGTTCGATGCCGGCACCCACGACAGCTTCCTGGAGGCCGGAGAGTTTGTGGCTACCATTGAGCGGCGGACCGGTACCATGATCGGCTGCATCGAGGAAATCGCCTACCTGAACGGCTGGATCACCCGACAGGACCTGGAACGCCTGGCCGAGCCCTTGAGGAACACCGAGTACGGCCGGTACCTTCTGGAACTGGCCCGGCGGTAACCGGAGGTGGCCATGTCCTTGGAGGTGGAACCCCTGGCCATTCCCGAGGTGAAACTCCTGCGCCCCCGGGTGCACGCCGACCCCCGGGGCTTTTTCCTGGAGGTCTTTAAGGCCTCGGCCTTCGAGGCGGCCGGTTTGCCCGACCGGTTTGTGCAGGACAACTTATCCCATTCCCGTCGGTGGGTGCTCCGGGGTCTGCATTACCAGGTGCCCCCCTTTGCCCAGGGCAAGCTGGTAATGTGTGTGCAGGGCAGGATCTTCGATGTGGCCGTGGATCTCCGGCGGCACAGTTCCACCTTCGGCCAATGGGTGGCCCGGGAACTTTCCGACGATTCCCCCGCGCTGCTCTGGATTCCTCCGGGGTTTGCCCACGGGTTTCTGGTGCTCTCTGAAACCGCCCGGGTGTGGTACAAGGTGTCGGGCCACGAATACGCCCCGGCCTACGAACGCAGGATCCGCTGGAACGACCCCGACCTGGCCATTGCCTGGCCTCTGCCGCCGGGGGTGGCCCCAATCCTTTCCGCCAAAGACGCCGCGGCCCCGCTGTTCCGCGACGCCGACCTGGGCTTCTGAATCCTGCCTCGGAAACCGTTCTCGGGCTCCCTTGCCCGAGGGACCACTCCCTCGAGGCCCACGTCGCTCCCGCCTGGAGCAAATTCTGTAGGAACCCCTACAGCGGTGCTTCACCAGCTTCCTTCCTTGTCACTCCGAGGGGCTGTACAATGGAGGCGCCATGGAAAGCGTGCGGATCACCTCCCTATCCCTGGAATACTTTCGGGGCATTCGTAAAGGCAAAGTTGAGGACCTCTCTCAGGTCAATGTATTCGTTGGGCCGAATAACTCCGGAAAAAGCAGCATCCTTTTTGCCATTTATTTATTTTCAGGGCTTTTGGGAGAAGGGGGGAAGCACTTCCCCTCCTATACCAAGTATAATGTCCAAAAACACGGAGAGAGGGTTCAAACTGTAATCTTTAATCGAGAAGGAAATGCTGTGGGAAGGGTTCCTTTCGAAATCTCTGGGTACTTCTTTTACAAATATGAGTTCGAACACCCTTTTCAACTGAAAATAGAAATGGCCCCAGGTAGCCAAAAATTTACTCTTAAGAAAAAAGAACAGACTCGAAGTATAGTGGCTGTCCCTAGTTCCGTTTCCCTTTTCTTTAACCGTACCCAGATGATCTTCGCCATGGAAGATCCTCGAAAACCTGAGGAAATCTTCTTCGAGGACCTTCTGAAGAAAAACCTGGATGAAGCGCTTTATCGAGTTTTACAGAAAGTATTTGGCCTTCCGGTTAAAAACATGACCTATACGCCCGATCAAATCCTTTATTTGAAACTGAAGGACCGGGCGATCCGCTTTGAGGATCTGGGGGATGGGGCGAAACGCACCATGCGGATGCTGTTTACCGCATCCGCGGCAGCAAAGGGAGCCTTGCTTTTGGAAGAACCCGAGAATCATCAGCATCCCCGTTCCCTTCAAGAAAGCATCCGGGCTCTGCTGACCGCCGCGAAAGATCTGGACATCCAGATCTTCGCCACCACCCACAGCCGTGAGTGTCTTGTGGCCTTCCACGAAGAGGCCAAGCGTCAGGGCCTGGAAGCGCGCTTTTTCTACACCCGCCTCCACGAAAACGACGAATTAGAGGTCATTTCCGTCACGCCCGAGGGCCTGGATGCCTTTGAAGAAATGGGGCTGGACCTTCGCTACTATGGATCCCAAGATTGATTTCTTCCTGGTTGTGGAGGGGGCTGTAGATCGGGCTACGCTGGAGGGATTGAATCAAAGGGGACTTCTTCGCATTCCCAAAGAACGTATCTATCCTAAACGCAATGAGCCTGGCGGGAGAGACCCTGCGATCGACTTTGTTGGAAACCTGATCAAAAATGTCAAATCGTCCCGGCCTGCATCGCGTCGAAAAATTGCCCTCATCCTGGATCTGGATGAACACCAGAACCCGGAGGATCTCCGAGACGAGGTTTTCCAAAGAATATTCGGGGCCGATATTCCAAAAGTCCAAAAGAAAGAACTCCCCTCATCCCCAGGCTTCTATATCGCCGAGTTTGAGAATAACGAACTGCTGTTGATATACGCCGGCATGCCCGGCTGGACCCTCCGAATTGGAAAGCACGCATTTCCACTGAAGAAGGCCATGATTGAAGATTGCTTGCTCCGCCTGCTCCTCCAGAGGGAGGTGTTCGAGGCTCTCAAGAAGAGGCATTACTCTACCATCCACCCCTATGCCAGGATCAGACAAAAATTTGCGGAGATCCTGATCCTTCTCCAGCAGCAAGGCATGGGAATCACCTCTTCCAAGCAGGCTCTGGACATCTGGAAGGCGCTGGTGGGGTTTCGGGTTTCCCCGGCCACCGTGGCGGAGCATGTACTGAACAAAGCACCCGAACGCCTGGTCCGAACAGCCTTCGGGAAGTGGATAGAAGCTCTCCACGGGTTCTTTGAACCGGTTTCCACCTGAAACTCCTCCCGCTGAGAGGGGACGATTCAATCACCGCGGCTGTCCCTGGGCAACCCCAGGTGTTGTACTCACAAAATCTATCGCGGCTAAAGCCGCTCCGACAGCAGAGATTCCTTTCCAGCAAGGGATTGGGTGTCGGAGCCCCCGCGGGGACATTTCGGAGCTTTGTAGGAGCCGCTTTAGCGGCGATGGCAGACTCTTGGAGTGCGGTGCCTCGGCACCGCTTTGAAAACCGGTGGTTCCCCGTTCACAAAGGGCACGGCTCCCGTCTAAACAGCACTGCAAGGCTCCAAGCCAGAATTCCAGAGCGGCACCCAGGTGCCGCACTCCAAAATGCCCTCCCCTCAATCCCCTCCCAGAGGGAGGGGACGATTTGATGTTGGGCTCGCCAGGGGCGGGGACGATTATCGCGGCTGAAACCGCTCCTACATGTTGCAGCCTGCAGGGCTGCAACTCCCTCCAACCCCGCCCGCCAGGGGCGGGGACGAATTGATCGCTGCGCTAAGGCTGCCCCAGGTAACCCCCAGCTGCCGCGCCCCAATAATTTGTCGCGGCTGAAGCCGCTCCTACGGCGGCAATGGCCATGATCCTTTGTAGGATCCGCTTTAGCGGCGACTTCCTCAACTATGGGGAGGATGGAGGCAGAGGGCAGGCGCCACTTCGGCGGCGACCCACCGGCTTCTTCCCAGGCATAGGGAAACGACGAAGGCGGGGATAAATCCACGAGTGGCATGGTTCTGCTGGTTGAACATGGCCGATGGGGGCACTGCAGAGGCCGTAGCCCCGGGTTACCAGGCGCCGCCACCACCGCCGCCGATGCCGCCACCGGCGGAACCGCCGCCCGAAAGGCCTCCACCACCGCCCCCACGGGTGGGCGCCGAGAACAGGTTGTTGAAGTTCCCCATGGTACTCGCGATGCTCTGGCCGAACCCCTCCAGGCTCATGGGGTCGCCCGAAGCCGTCACGAACCAACTCGGTGCCGTGGTCAGCAGGCCATCAAACACCTCCAGCAGCCGCTCTTCCAGGCCCAGGGCCACGGCATAGGGCATCAGTCGGGAGAAATACTCGTTCAGGTCGCGGTCCCGGCCCAGCCGCCGGATCTGGTCTTGCTCCACCCGCCGCAGAAACTCCTCAAAGCCCTTGACCTCCAGGTACTTCCGAACCCCCTTGGGGGTCCTGCGGGGCATCGCGCGGCTGAAGAGCATGATGAAGATGCCGGAAAGCAGGAGACCCGGGATATAGGCCACCGACACCCAGGCCTTCACCAGCAGCACCACCGAAACGATGAACCACAGGATCCCTACGGCCACCATAGACCCCCGCACCGTCTCCGGCGAGGTGGGAAAATACCCGGCCTTGACCACCGCCCTGTAAAACGCCTTCTTGATCCCGGAGAACTTCTCCCGAAGCTGTTCCTTCACCTTGCCGGACTTCACCTCCTGACCTTCGGTGCGCGGAGCGGGAAACAGCGCCTCCAAGAGTTTCTTTTCGTGAGCCTTGAGACCCGAGAAATCCAGGTTTTGCAAGCGAAAGATAAACCGATGGAAGGTGAAGAACAGGATCTGCACCGGCTCCGACCGGATGGTGAGATACCCCCGGCGGGCCAGGTCCAGCACGGTGGCACTCAGGT
>WGAB01000032.1 GCA_015489295.1 Caldifarciminota bacterium | reverse complement strand
GAGGCACTGAACCATTTTAATATCATCGGCCTTCACCGAAAGGGGGGATGCCGATGAAAATGCGGAAGAAGTTTGAAATCAACCCGAACGAGCCGGTGTACATGATCAGCGTGGCGGCCCGGCTGGTGGGGCTCCACGAGCAAACGCTTCGTTTGTATGAAAAACGGGGCCTGGTGGTGCCCAAGCGCACCAAAAAGAACACCCGGCTCTATTCCCTGAATGATCTCAAGAAACTGGTGCTCATCAAGTTCCTTACCCAGCAAAAGGGGCTGAACCTCAACGGGGTCAAACTCTTCCTGGAATACACCGAGGACATTGACCAGGCACTGGAGCAGCTGGAACTGGAAGGGTAAATGGACGAACGGTCCGGCTCTGTTGAAAACATCCTGCAGTTGTACTTTCGGGATCTGCAGGAGTACGAGCCCCTGAGCCGGGAAGAAGAGGCCGAACTGCTCCGGCGCGCCAAGCAGGGCGATCGCGAAGCCATTGAAAAATTGATCAAGCATAACCTGCGCTTCGTGGTCCGCATCGCCAAACAGTACGACGGCCTCGGGGTGCCCCTGCCCGACCTGATTGACGAAGGCAACCTGGGCCTGATGCGGGCCATTGAGCGCTTTGACCCCTCCAAGGGCGTGCGGTTCCTCACCTACGCCATCTGGTGGATCCGCCAGGCCATCCTCCGGGCCATCCAGCAGCAGAGCCGCAATGTGCCGATCCCCCGCGAAAAGCGGGACCTCCGCAAGAACATTGAGGAGTTCCTCCGGGAACGGCTCCACGATACCGGCGAGGAGCCCACGGTGGAGGAGATCGCCCGAGCCCTGAAGATTCCCCGAGAGGAGGTGCAGAAGGCCCGGGATCTGGTGTTCAGCGAAATCTCTCTGGACACCGAGGTGATTCCCGGTGAGGATCGGCTGCGCCTGGAAGACATCCTGGAAACCACCCGCCCCACCCCCCGTGAGGTCTGGCAACGCGAGGAAACCATCCGTAAGGTCCACGAGATCCTGGACCAGCATCTGGACCCCCGCGAAGCCCTCATCCTCAAAATGTACTTCGGCATCGGCTATCCTCGAAGCCACTCCCTGGAGGAGATCGGGAAACAGCTCAACATCAGCCGGGAGCGCGTGCGCCAGATCAAGGATCGGGCCCTGAGGAAACTCCAGTACCACTACGGCCGCCAGTTGAAGGACCTCCTGGAAGGCCCATGATCCGCGTGGGTTGCTGCGGGTTCCCGGTGGCCCTGCCCCGCTACGCGCAACACCTGTCGCTGGTGGAGGTGCAGAAGACCTTTTACAAGATGCCCCGGGACGACACCCTGAAGCGCTGGCGCGAGCAGGTACCCGACGACTTCGTGTTCACCCTCAAGGCCCCGCAACTGATCACCCATCCTCCTTCCAGCCCCACGTACCGCCGGGCCCGGCTCCAGATTCCGCCGGAGTTCCACGATCGCTACGGCTTTTTCCGGCCCACCGACGAGGTGTTCCAGGCCTACGAACAAACCCTGAAGGCCGCCGAAATCCTGCGGAGCCCGGTGATCGTGTTCCAGACTCCGGCCCGGTTCAGGGAAACCCCGGAGCATGTGGACCACCTGTACGCCTTCTTCGGCAAGGTGCCCCGCGAGGACTTCGTGCTGGCCTGGGAACCCCGGGGTACCTGGTCGCGCGAAACCCTGGCCCGCGTTTTCCGCGACTTGAACCTGGTGCACATCGTGGACCCCTTCAAGGACGAAACCCTGACGCCGAACTTTGTGTATTACCGGCTCCACGGCCGGGCCGAGGGCTATCGGTATTCCTATTCCGACGAGGAACTCCTGGAACTCCGGGGCAAAATCCCTCCGAGCGCTCAGGAGGCCTATATCCTTTTCAACAACACCGACATGTTTCAGAACGCCCGGAGGTTCCAACACCTCCTGCAAACCACCTAAAAAGGAGAAGGGAACATGGCCGAACCCCTGGTACTGGTGGAAAAGGACAAGGGCATCGCCCTGGTGACCCTCAACAACCCCGAGAAACTCAACATCCTGAACCTGCCCATGCTGGAGGCCCTGGACCAGACCTTTGAGGCCCTGGCCTCCGACGAGGCGGTTCGGGTGGTCATCCTCACGGGCAAGGGCAAGGCCTTCGTGGCCGGGGCCGACATCAAGCACATGAGCGGGCTGGATGCCGTGGGCGGCGTGCAGTTCGCCCGGAACGGCCAGCGGGTGTTTGAGAAGATTGAGAACCTGCCCAAGCCTGTGATCGCCGCCATCAACGGCTACGCTCTGGGCGGCGGCATGGAACTCGCCATGGCCTGCGACCTGCGGATCGCCTCGGAAAAGGCAGTGCTCGGCCAGCCCGAGGTGCACCTGGGCCTGATCCCCGGCTTTGCCGGCACCCAGCGGCTCACCCGGCTGGTGGGCTACGGCTGGGCCAAACGCCTGATCCTCACCGGCGAACGGATTTCCGCCCAGAAGGCCTACGAGATCGGCCTGGTGGAAGAGGTGGTGCCGCCCGAGGAACTGCTGGACCGGGCCCGCGCACTGGCGCGCGAGATCATGAAGGGCTCGCCCGAGGCCGTGGCCTTCGCCAAGGAGGTGATCAACCGGGGCCGCAGCACCAACTTTGAGGCCGCCTGCGCCTACGAGGCCAACGCCTTCGGCCTGCTGTTCGCCACCGGCGAGCCCCAGGAGGGCCTGAAGGCCTTTCTGGAAAAACGGAAACCGGCCTGGTACCCTGAAGATTGAGCCAGAGCCCTAAAGACGGGTTTGCCGGGCCCG
>WGAB01000031.1 GCA_015489295.1 Caldifarciminota bacterium | reverse complement strand
GGATGAGGTCGATCGGGGTGTCCTTGGGTGTTTTCCGAATGGCCCGCAGCACGGCTTCGGAATCCTCAATGTTGATGAACCGCACGAAGGGGATGCCGAAGAGGCCGATCTGCTCCTGGCGGTGGATCAGCGTGATCACCCGGCTTTTGCGTTTCTGTTCCAGGTTGCGGATGGCCCGCAGGCGGGCGCCGTGCAGGGCCTGGTACTTCCACTGGGGCCAGAACAGGGCCCACAGCAGAAAGAGCCAGAAGATCATGCTAAAGGGATCCATTGCGAAAACCTCCTATGGTTTTGCCAGTGCCTGAATTTCCCGCTGTTGCCAGAGTTCATCGCCCTGCAAGTGGGCGTGATGCAGCGGGCAGTAGCCTTTGGGCGCGCTGCCCTCCCGAAATACCTCCTCCCGCACCTCGGGGCAGAACGGGGTGGCCAGTTGACCCGAACGGACACACACCGTGGCGTACTCCACATTGGAGGGCGCCAGGAACTCCATGGGTTGCGGCCACAGGGAATCGGCATACACCCGTTTCAGGAAGGAGGCAAAGATGGGGATGGCCATGCGGGCGCCCGTGGCTTTATCCATGATGGTTCGTGGCTGGTCGTAGCCCACCCACACGGCCACCAGCAGATTGGAGGTGTAGCCGATGAACCAGGCGTCGCGGTAATCGTTGGTGGTGCCGGTTTTGCCGGCCAGGGGAAACTTCAGGCCGTAGCGCCAGCGCAACGACTGGCCGGTGCCCTCGTTGACCACGGATTCCAGCAGGCTGGTGACCAGGTAGGCCGTGACATCGTCCAGCACCCGCACCCGATGGGGATGGTTGACCTCCAGGTGGTGCCCCTGCAGGTCGGAAACCATGCGAATGAAATAGGGGTCGGTGCGCACGCCGTGGTTGGCGATGGTGGCGTAGGCGGTGGCGAGTTCCAGCGGGGTGAGGGAGGCCGCGCCCAGGGCGATGGAGGGGTACGCCGGCACATCGCTCTGGATGCCCATCCGGTGGGCGTATTCCACCACCCTGCGGGGGCCCAGGCTCAGGATGAGGCGTACGGTGGCCAGGTTCCGCGATTTGGCCAGGGCGGTGCGCAGGGGAATAGGACCCAGGAACCTGCCGTCAAAGTTGCCGGGGGCCCAGCGTTCGGGCACGCCCTCCCGGAAAAAATGCAGGGAAATGGGCAGATCGTACACGATGCTGGCGGGCGCGTATCCCTGGTCAATGGCCGTGGTGTACACGATGGGTTTGAAGGCCGATCCCGGCTGGCGGTGGGCCTGCACCACGCGGTTGAACTTGCTGTGTTCGTAGTTGCGGCCGCCTACGAGCGCCAGGATCTCGCCGCTCACCGGGTCCAGGGCCACCAGGGCCGCCTGCAGGTACCGGGGTGGCGTGGTGTCGCCGGTGTCCCGCTCGGCCAGGCTGGGATGCAGGTCAAACTGGGCCTCTAAGGTGTCCAGCACCGAGTCCACCACCTCTTCGGCCACCGCCTGGAGCCGGGCGTCCAGGGTGGTAAAGATCTGGGCCCCGCCGCCGTACAGGAAGTCTTCGCTGTAGCGCTTCAGGATGTACCGCCGTACCATGTCCACGAAGTAGGGGCCCACCCGGTACTCCACCTCGCTTGCCGGATGGATCACGATGGGTTGCTGGAGGGCTTCCTCGTACTGGGCCTTGGTCAGGAAGCCGTTGCGATACATCATGCGCAGGATGAGCCGCTGGCGCTGGATCGCCCGGTCGTAGTGCCGGAGGGGCGAGTACAGGGAAGGATTTTTGGGGATGGCGGCCAGCAGGGCGGCCTCGGCCACGGTCAGGCTGTCCACGGGCTTGCCGAAGAAAAACTTGGCCGCCGACTGCACGCCGTACACGCCGTGGCCGAAGTAAATCTGGTTCAGGTAGCGTTCCAGGATCTCTTCTTTGGAGAACAGGCGTTCAATTTGCACAGCCAGCAACGCTTCGCGGATCTTGCGGGTGAGGGTTTTCTCGTGGCTCAAGAACATGTTGCGGGCCAGTTGCTGGGTGATGGTGGACGCGCCCTGGGCCCGGCGCCGCTGCACCAGGTCCACTAAGGCCGCCTTCAGCAACCGCACCAGGTCAATGCCCGGATGCTGCCAGAACCGCTTGTCTTCGGTACTGATGAAGGCGTTGCGGACATGCTCCGGAATATGCTGCAGGGACACCAGTTCCCGGCGTTCCACATAGAGTTTGGCGATGACCGCGCCGTTGCGGTCAAACACCTGCGAGGCGAGTTTGGGGCGATAGGTGGTGATGGTGTGGGGATCCGGCAGGTTCTGCCCCAGAATGACCAACACAAGGATTGTGGCCACCCCTGCAACCAGAAAGAGGGCCACACCCAGCAACACTCCGCGGATCAGGTATTTTCTCATGCGGCATCACCGGCTCAGTACAGGAAGTCCTGAATATTGTACAGAGTGACCCGGGGCGGCAGGTCGTGCAGGGCTTGCTGAAACCGCCGGATCTCGCGGCGGATTTCGGTTTCGGTGAGGGGCTGGATCCGGTCGGCCCGCACCCGCTCGTGGTACTCCGGCTTCTCGGGCGGCACGAAGGGCGAAAGGTACACGATGTCCCGGGGTTCCCAGCGGGGAAAGGCCCGCAGAAAGGCCACGGTGTCCCGGAAATGGGGTTCCCGGAACCGGTGGCCGCCGGCGCCCACCAGCACGATGACGCCCACCGAGAGCCCGGCCTCCTTGAGCCGGAGCAAAAGATGCCAGGCGCCCTCCCGGGTTTCCGGCTTGTTGAGCCACCGGATCAGGGGCTCGTGGGCCGATTCCAGGCCGATGTACAGGCGCCGGAGGCCGAGGTGTGCCAATCGTTGCCAGTAGGCCACGGGATGCCGTTCTCCGGTGAACACGTCCAGAAAGGAAAAGAACCCCCGGCTCCAGGGCATGGCCTGCCGGATCCGCGGGGCCAGGTGCTCCAGAAGTTCGGTGGCCCGGCGCTCCGGCAGCATCAGGGCGTTGGCATCGGCCAGGAACACGGATTTCCGGAGGGGCAGCGCCCGGCCGAAGAAGCGCAGCACGGCCTCCAGGTGCTGCAGAACCTCGGGCAGCGGCCGGATCCGAAAGGGGATCCGGGTGTACAGATCACAGAAGAGGCACTGGTTCCAGTGGCACCCCTGGGTCACCTGGAGCACCAGGGCCAGGTACTGGTCGGGCGGCAGGATGCCGAGGGGGCTGTAGATCTTGCGGAATCTCCGGGCGTCTTCGGCCAGCCAGGTTTCGTCGCGTTCCAGGATCCGGTGCAGGGTTTCCTGGACGGCCTGCTGCAGGGGGTGCGGGGCCTCGGCGAGGCGGGGCCAGAGGTTGGGCGGCGGGCCGGCCTCGGGAACGCCCGGGCCCGGGGTCACGCGGAGAGCCGCCCGGTGCAGGTTCGGCAGCACCTCTTGGCGGAGGTCCTGGTGCAGGGTTGCCACCAGGCTGCGGGCCTCGACCGGGCTCAGGAACCGGCGTCGCCGCACGGGTTCGTCCTCCTGGACCTCCCGCCAGAGCACCATGAACCGGTGGTCCAGGCCGCGTTTGTAGGTTTTGCCGTGTCGGAGGGCGTGGAACGGCCGGCCCTCGGCGTCGAAGGAGTACACGCGGGCGGGGTCCAGCCCTACGGTGAGGGCGCCGGGTTTGAGGTGCAGGGTAAGGTCCAGCATGGAGGGGCTAATAGCCCAGGCGCCGCAAGAAGTTCACATCCTTCCGCCAGTGCTTGCGCACCTTGACCCAGAGTTCCAGGTGCACGGGCCGGCCCAGGAAGGCCTCAATCTCCTGGCGGGCCTGGATGCCCACGCGCTTCAGGGC
>WGAB01000030.1 GCA_015489295.1 Caldifarciminota bacterium | reverse complement strand
TCTGGACGGCACCGAGCGCACCCTGAGCCCGGAGGTGCTGGTCATCGCCGACCACGAACGCCCCGTGGCCCTGGCCGGCGTCATGGGCGCTGAAGACACCGGCGTTTCCGAGAGCACCACCGACGTGCTGCTCGAAAGCGCCTACTTTGACCCCGTGGTCACCTATTACAGCGCCCGCGCTGTGGGCCTGGACACCGAGTCGTCGCGGCGGTTCATCCGCGGGGTGGACCCCGAGATGCCTCCCTACGCCTCGCTCCGGGCCACCCAGCTGATCCTGGAAACCGCCGGGGGCACCGCCGGCCACCTGGTGGATGTCTACCCCCGGCCGCTGGAACGCCGCACGATCCCGACCTCCGGCCAGCGGATTGGCGAGATCCTGGGCGTACCCGTGGCCGACGGGGACCTGGCCGAAACCCTGCCCCGGCTGGGCTTTGAGGTCCGGCAGGAAAACTCGCGCATCGTAGTGACCGTGCCCTCGTGGCGCCGCGACATCTTTGAGGAACCCGACCTGGCCGAGGAACACGCCAAACTCCTGGGGTACGACGCGATCCCGGGCACCGTGGAAACCTCGGGCTCCTTCCTGGGAAAGGGCCAGCTGAGTTACCTCTGGCTCAAGCGCTACCTTACGGCCCTGGGGCTCGTGGAAAGCGAAACCGTGGAGTTCACCTCGCCCCAGTACCTGGAGGCCTTTGAGGCGGCCCACCGGGCCGTGCGCATCGCCAATCCCCTGGGGGCCGAATACAGCGTGCTCCGCACCACCCTGCTGCCGGGTCTCTTGCAGGTGCTTTCCCTGAACCTGCGGCGCGGGGCCCAGGGCATGGTGACCTTTGAACTGGGCAAGGTGTTCTTCTGGCGCTCGGCCGAGGAGTTGCCCGAGGAGCCCTATCACCTGGCCGTGGCCCTGGCCGGCCGGAGCCCGGAACACTGGGCCAGCCGCGAACGGGAACTGGACTACTACGACCTCAAGGGCATCCTGGACCGGTTGATGGCCGACTTCGGCCTCGCGTATCGCCTGGAGGAACGGCCGCGCCGCTTCGCCGCCCAGGCCGCCGACATCGTGCTGCAGCCAGAGGGGCGAACCATCGGCTTCGTGGCCATCCTGAACCGGGCCACGGCGCGGCTCTTTGACCTCAAGGTGCCCGTGTACCTGATGGAACTGGAGGCCTCGGTGTTCCGGCCCGTGGTCCGGCAGCCCGAAATCCTCCAGTATCCCCCGGTCAAGCGCGACCTTTCGCTGCTGGTGCCCGAAACCGTCCGGTACCAGGACATCGCCGGGGTCCTCCGCCAGACGCCCACCCGGTACCTGCGCACCTTCTGGCCCATTGACCTGTACCAGGGCGATCCTCTGCCCGCCGGCACCCGCAGCGTGACCCTGCGCCTCGTGTTCGTGAACCCCAGGGGAACCCTGAGCCAGGACGAAGTCCAGCAGGATGTGGACGCTTTGATCCAGGCTGTGGAGCAACAGGGATGGAAGATCCGCGGACTGTAAAACCGGCTGAGGGCGAGCCAACGACGGCTTCGGCTGCCCGGAGCCCGGCCTCGACGTCCAAACGGCGCAACCCCATCCCTGAGGAAAGGCTTGACCGAATCCAGAAGAGGATGCATAACTTAAGGGAGCAGAACCGGGTCCTGCGGAAACGGGTCCAGGAACTGGAGCAGGCCCTGCGGGATGCCATCGAAATCCTGGAGGCGCTGGACCAGAAAATTGGCGATCTGCTTTTGAAAAGTGAGGTGACCAGGGAATGACCGAAATCAGAGACATGGAAATCCAGGCGGCCAAGCTGACCCCCGTGCAGTGGAAGGTGGGGGGAAGGATCTGGAAACTTCGCACCGATTTCGGCAAGGAAGCCCAGGAGTTCATCCGTCAGGAACTGGATCGGGAAATCCAGCGGTTGCGCGAGATCCACAAGGACGTGTCGATGGAAGAGATCTACTTTCTGGTGGCGGCAAACCTGGCAGGCCGGCTCTACGAGAAGCAGCAAGAAGTCACCAGCCTGTGGCTCCAGGTGGAAGAGTTTTTGAAGGAGATGGACGAAGAGCATGAGGAGTAGCGGACACACATCCCCCTGCGGTACCCGTGCAGTAACGGGGATAAGCCCGAGGCCAGCACCATCCATAGGGGAGCCCGAAGGGGTGCCCACGTTGTGGCATGGGCCTGTCGGGCCTATCCCGGCGCGGTACTCGCGGGGGGACCTTTTATCCCTTCGGGGAGGTGACGATCTTTGGAGATTTTTAAAGGGAAAGCGAGCGTTTCTTCGCCCCTGCTTTCTTCCCGGTTTTACCCGGAAACCTGGGAGGACTTCGTTGGCCAGGATCACCTGGTGGGGCCCCAGGGGGCCGTCCGACGGCTCGTAGCCTCGGGTCGGCTGCCCTCGATGCTGTTCTACGGTCCCCCGGGGACCGGGAAGACCGCCCTGGCACGGCTGATTGCCCGCGAGCTGGGCGGCCGCTTCTTCGGGCTCAATGCCTCGCTCGCCCGTCCCTCCGACCTGAAAGCCCTGCTTCAGCAGGCGATCCACGTGTTCCACAGCACCGGCAAACCCGCCGTCGTGTTCGTGGACGAAATCCATCGGTTCAATCGCCTGCACCAGGAGATGCTGCTGGCCAGCACCGAGGCCGGCCAGGTGGTGTTCATCGGGAGCACGGTGTTGAACCCCTACACCACCCTGTCCAAGGCCCTGCTCTCGCGGGTGCTGGTCTTTGAGTTCCACAGCCTCTCCGAAGCGGACCTCCAGGCGCTCCTGCAGCGGGCCTTGGTCCGGTTCTTCCCGGGCCGGCGCGTTGCGCCCGAGGTGATCCAGCGGATCGCCCGCCTGGCCAACGGCGACGCGCGCCGCGCCCTGAACCTGCTGGAGGCCCTGCTTTTGACCGTGCCCGAAGACCGGGAAGCCCGCCTTGAGGACCTGGAGCGCCTGGTATCGCGCCGGCTCCTACGGTTCGACCGGGCCGGCGACGACCACTACGACACGGTGTCGGCCTTCATCAAGTCGCTCCGGGGGTCGGACCCCGATGCAGCCATCTACTATGCCCTCCGGCTCCTGGAGGCCGGCGAAGACCCCCGGTTTCTGTTCCGAAGGCTTCTCATTTTCGCCGCCGAGGATATCGGCCTGGCCGATCCTCGAGCCCTGCAGATCGCCCAGGCCGGAGCCGCCGCCTTTGAGCAGGTGGGCCGGCCCGAGGGCGATCTGATTCTCGCCGAGGTGGTGCTGTACCTGGCCACCGCCCCCAAGTCCAACACCGTCCTGCGCACCCTCCAGGCTGCCCGCCGGGCAGTCCAGGAGGAGGCCTGGGCAGAAATCCCCCAACACCTTCGCGATACCCACTACGCAGGCGCCAAGAAACTCGGCCGCGGCAAAGGGTACCTCTATCCCCACGACCATCCGGAGGCTGCACGGCTGCAGAAATACCTGCCCGAAGCGCTTCAGCACCTGAGGTTCTTCGAGCCCAGGGCCGTGGGGTATGAGGCCAAGCTGAAGGCTCCAACCGAGGAGGTGAAAGAATGAACATGGTGGTGATTCTCACCCTTGGGTTTCTTTTGGGTTTGATCATCGGCGGCCTGATCGCCTTTTTCAGCGTAAAGATCAAAACCTCAAAGAGGCTGGAAGAGGCCCAGCACAATTACGAGCAGATCATCGCCGAGGCCAAACGTGAGGCCCACAAGATCAAGAAAAACGCCGAACTCCGCACCAAGGAACACTGGCTGGAGGAGCGCCGCAAGTTTGATCGCGAAACGGCCGCCATCAAACGGGAACTGGAAAAGGAGAAACGGCGGCTCAGCGAACGGGAAAGCCAGCTGGAACGCCGCAGCGAAAACCTGCAACGCCGGGCCCGCGAACTGGATCAGCGGGAACGCCTCCTCCGGGAAAAGGAACAGGCGCTTTCCCAGAAGGAAGAGGAACTGGAACGCCTGATCCAGGAGGAAACCGCCAAACTGGAAAACATCGCCCGCATGACCCGCGACCAGGCCCGGGAGGAACTCCTGCGCAAGGTGGAACGGGCCGCCAAACTGGAGGCCGCCCAGCTCGCCTACAAGATCAAGGAGCAGGCCCGGGAACAGGCCCAGAAGGAGGCCCGCAAGATCATCGCCACCGCCATCCAGCGCTGTGCGGCCAACCATACCGCCGAGAGCACGGTGACCGTGGTGCCCCTGCCCTCCGACGACATGAAGGGCCGCATCATCGGCCGGGAGGGCCGCAACATCCGGGCCTTTGAACAGCTCACCGGCGTGGAGGTCATCATTGACGACTCGCCCGAGGCGGTCACCCTTTCCTCCTTCAATCCCCGGCGACGGGAGATCGCCCGGCTGGCCCTGGAACGCCTGATCCAGGACGGCCGCATCCACCCCGCCCGCATTGAAGAGGTGGTGAAAAAGGTGGAGGAGGAGTTTGACGAGTATGTGCGCCAGGTGGGCGAGGAAACGGTGCTGGAACTCGGACTCACCGGGATCCATCCCGAACTCCAGAAACTCATCGGCGAGATGAAGTTCCGCACCTCCTACGGCCAGAACCTGCT
>WGAB01000029.1 GCA_015489295.1 Caldifarciminota bacterium | reverse complement strand
GGTTGAGTTTGGGCCAGTGGGCCGGGGCATCGGTGGAGCCGTCCATCACCCGGATCCGGTTCCGGAGGGACGGCGCCACAAAGGTGGCCGGGTTCAGCAGGCACCCGGGGGTCATGGCCAGGAACCACCGGTTGTTGGAAGAGATGTTGTTGTCCTCCACCAGAATGTTCCGGGAATCCGCAAAGTACAGGGCGCCGTAGGCCGAATCGGCGGTGTGGTTCCGGAAGGTGTTGAACCGGATCTCCACGGTGTCGCAGTCGCGGGCCCAGATGCCGGCGTACTTGTTGGCGTCAAAGGTGGTCCAGGTGAGGTTGGCGAACCGGGGCACCTGATAGAGATACAGGCCGCAGGAGTTGTTCTTGAAGAGGGAGTGGCCGATGGAAACCCGGCCGGTGCGGTACAGGTACAGGGCGCCGCCGAAGCCGGGGGCCCGAACGCCCTCAAAGCGGCAGTAGGCAAAGGTGCCCTGGCCCGACGACTGGAACTTGAGGCCGCACCAGAAGGTATCGGGCTCCAGGGGCAGGAAGGTGATGGAATCGGTGGGGGTTCCGACGGCCTCAATGGTGCCGGAGATGTTGAAAAAGGCAAGATCCGGGTACACGCGAACGACGACGCCGGGGTCCACCCGCAGATAGCCCCCGATGGACGGCAAACCCGACCGGGCGCTCAGGTGATACTCCAGGCCCAGGTTGTAGAAGTAGGTGGAATCGGAGTTGCTCCGGATCACCAGGATGGCATCGTACTGGTTATTGGACAGGCTGAGGGTGCTGGTGGAATCCAGGTAAGAGTTGAAGGTCATGGCCACGGGATACCGGTTGCCCTCGAAGAAACAGCCGGCGAGTTTGACCCTGGGAGATTCGTAGAGGTACAGGCCGGCGAGGTCGGCGTCGCTGTGATTCAGAAACCGCTGGTTTGCCAGGTAGGCGCCGGGGGACTCGCTCACCACCAGGCCCGCCCATTCATTGTGCACAAAAGTGTTTTCCACGGTCAGCGAGCAGCCGGGGGAGCTCTCCAGTTCCAGGCCCTGGTGGTTGTCGTGGAAGGTGCAGTGTTCCACCGGCACCCGGGGCGACTGGTTCAGGGTCAGGGCCCCGGTGATGGAACTGGAGGCACCGGAAAAGGAACAGTAGCGGAAGGCGCCGGCGGCCAGGGTGTCGGCGAAGTTGATGACGATGCCGTTCCACCCGGAATCCGGTTTGAGGGCAGCGAAGTAGATGGAATCCGTGGGCGTGCCCTCGGCATACACGCCGTGGCCGGAATCCGGCTGGTACACGGTCAAGGACACCTGGGGAGCAAACAGCACCTGGGTGCCGGGTTCGATTTCCATGCGGCCGTTTACCCGGGGCCCGCCGAAGATCCGGGTGAAGCAGTAGGGGATGTTGAAGGCATACAGGAAATGCAGGTCGGCCTCGTCGTCAATGCCGCTGTACTGGATGGCGTTGTGAAGGTTGCCCGCGGTGGGGAACTCCGAGCCCGCGTCCAGTTGCGAAAAGATGTCCTGGGTCACGGGCCAGGTGTTGTTGGACCAAACGCCGGTGCCCCTTCGGATCAACACTGTATCGGCGTTCCGCAAAAGGACGGCGCCGTAGGCCGACAGGTGGTTCTGAAAACTCTGGTTTTCCAGCTGGATCTGGCGGCAGTCCTCAAGGTACAGGCCGGCCACCCGGTTGCCGTCAAACAGGTTCCCGGTGGACAGGCTGTAGTTTTCCACCCTCTTGAGCACCATGCCGTAAAAGTTCTGGCGGAGCACGCAGTTGTCGACGGTTACCGAGGGGGTGTACACCGTACCGTCCAGGAAGATGCCGGCCACGCTGTCGGTGTCCGCGCGTTCCACGACGGCAAAAGAAAGGGACCCGTGGACCAGGCGCAGGCCCAGCCAGGCGTTCTGGGTGTCGGCACAGGTGAACCGGATGGTGTCGGTGGCCGTGCCGTTGGCGGAAATCGTGGAGACCTCCAGGCCGTAGCCGCTGGCCACCTGCACCTCCACGCCGGGATCCACCGTGAGAGAGTTGTAGCGGTACCAGGTGTTGAAGCCTCCCTCCAGGCCGTCCATGCGGTAGGGCAGGCCCAGGTGGTACAGATGCTCTGAGGTCGCCAGGGTATAGGGACCCAGGATGCGGATCAGGTTGTGGGTATTGCCCGAGGCGGGCACTTCGGTGTAGGCGGTGTCCAGCTGGGCCACGGGATGCAAGGCCAGGGGATAGGAGCACCCGGTGATGACATTGGAGTTGGTGAGCCGCACCACCTGGTTCTGGTACAGCCGGAGGGCGCCGTAGTCGGAGGTAATGCCCTGGAACAGGTTGTTGGCGATGAACAGGGTGTCGCACTGTTCCGCATCCACGCCAGGATGGGAAAGTCCCACGAACTCGTTGTCGGCGATGTGGAGATAGCCCATGTACAGGGCCCGCAGGCC
>WGAB01000028.1 GCA_015489295.1 Caldifarciminota bacterium | reverse complement strand
ACCGCGAGCCCCTCCACTCCTTCGCACAGCCCGACGCCCTCTGCTCGGAATCGTGGCCACATCCCCCAGGGCGTTGCCCCTTCGCGCGGTCCAGCGCCCTCGGCTCCGGCACCGACTCCTTCAACGGTGGACCTCAACCGGGCGACCTTCGCCGAGCTCGTGGCGTTGCCGGGGATCGGCCCCACCCGCGCCCGACGAATCCTGGAGTATCGGCGGATCCACGGCCCGTTCCGACGGGTAGAAGACCTCCTGGCCGTGCCCGGGATCGGTCCCAAAACCCTGGAAAAACTGCGGGGCCGGGTGACCGTTTCGCCTCCTTCACCCTAAGAAGAAAAGCCCCTACGGCGGTGCCTCAGGCAGGGGCAGGGGGCGAACCTCGCCGTTCTTCATCATCCGGGAGAAGAACTCCTCCGGCGTGGCGATAGGCCCTGCAAGGAGGTGCAGGAACACCATGTTCAAGAGCCGGTGCCCCACGATCACCGCCCGGTTCAGGCAGGGCCACCAGTCCTGCAGGAACGCGCGCACCCGGGCCTCGGCGTCGCGGGCGCTCTCGCCCCCCGGCGGCCGGGCCTCATAGGGCTGGCGCTCCCACATCTCAAAGAAATCAGGGTATTCCAGCCGGGCCAGGTCCACCAGAAACCCGTCCAGTTCTCCCCGGTGAACCTCCCGCAGCCGGTGGTCAATGGTCAAGGGGAGGCCCAGCATCTGGCTCACGATTTCGCCGGTCTGCCGCGACCGGGAAAGGTCGGAAACGAACACGCGCCGGGGTTGCAGCGGCTTCAGGGCGGTCGCCAGGGCTTCCGCCTGCCGGATCCCCTGTTCGTTCAACGGCACATCGGTCCAGCCCTGGATCCGATGCTGTCGGTTCCAATCGGTTTCGCCGTGCCGGGCCAGAAACAGCACCCTATCGGACATGCACGAACCGCAGGGTGCGGGTGCCGGCCGGGGTCTGGAGTCGGGCCAGATAGGTGCCCGAGCGCAGCGAGGCGGGCAGGGACACCGGGATCCGCCGGCCCGCCTGAACCGTTCCCTGGAACAGGGTGAGGATCCGCCGACCGCTGGCGTCGTAGAGGTCCAGCCGTGCCGGCCCGGCTACCGGGCTCTGGAACCACAGGTGCCCGGGCAACGCCCGAAGCCACGGCCGGCCTGCCTGCAGGTCGGTGCCCTCCTGTTCCGTCACCGCCTCGGGGCTCAAATTGGCCAGCACGGCCACATCGTCCACATACCAGCCGTCGTAGGTCACCGAGTAGTCGGTGGTGAACAGGAACCGCAGCAGCACCGAGCCGCCTACATACCCGCTGATATCCAGGGTTTCTGCCTGCCAGGTGTTCTGGTTGCCGGTGTAGGACTTCAGCGTGGTCCAGGTATTGCCGTTGTCCGTGGACACCTGCACATAGCCGTAGTCGTAGCCGGTTTCAATCTCGTAGCGATGCCAGAAGGTCACATAGGCGGCCACGGCCTGGCTCAGGTCCAGGGGCTGGGCCAGTACCAGGGCGGTGTTCACATCGTTGGCGTAATCGCCATAGGGCGAGTCGGCGGCACTCGTGGGTGCGCTGTGATACTGGGTACTGGTGAGGCCCCAGGAGGTGGACCCGCTGCCCTGCACCTGCCAGTGGTCCAGGGTGTTGAAGGAATCCTGGAACACCACCACGGGTTCGCCCACCAGCACATGCAGGGGGACCTCCCGCGCGAAGCCCTCGTTGTTGAAGAGCCGCAGGGTCAGGGGCACGGCCGCGCCGCTGGGGAAGTCCGGGGAGACAGCCACGAGATAGGGCTGGCTGCCGTTGTCGCTGCCGGCCGAGGGCAGGGGATCCAGGGTGCCGAAGGCGGCGGAATCCTGCAGGATTTCCACATAGTTGGACCCCAGTGAGGTGGACAGCACCCCTTGCAGATCGGCCAGTGGGCCGGCCGGGGAGAGGTTTTTGAGGGTGACCACGATGCGGGCGGTGTCGCCGGGATCGATCTGGGTGTCGCCGGTTTGGTCGGTGATGTTTGTGGCGGTCACATCTGCGTAGGGACCTGCCGCCTTGAGCACATACAGGTTCATGGGCAGGTTCTCGTTGAACTGCTCCTGGATGGTGGTCTCGTCGGGCTGCCAGAAGGCCTCGCCCACCTCGGGCGTGAAGGCGAAGATCTTGGGCTTCTCGGTTTGCTCGCCGTACATCCAGTCAA
>WGAB01000027.1 GCA_015489295.1 Caldifarciminota bacterium | reverse complement strand
ACCTATATCAGATGGGGCACCGGGTGCGCACCCTGCCGCCGGGCCATGCCATCACCTACGGCAACACCTCCGACAGCCTGGACCTTTCCCACTTCGACGTTTTCATCCTGTGTGAACCCCAGGACCCCCTGACCCCTCAGGAAAGGCAGGCCATCGTCCAGTTCGTGCAGAACGGCGGCGGCCTGTTCCTCGTGGCCAACCACAACGCCTCGGACCGCAACAACAACGGCTGGGACTCGCCCCATATCTTCAATGCCGCCGGCTTCGACACCCTGTTCGGCATCCACTTCAACGTCACCGGGGAACCGGACAACAACATCTGGGACCATCCGGACTCCAACGTCACCCCGGACCCCAGCGATCCCATCATCCACGGTCCTGCGGGCACCGTGGGGGCCATCGGCTACTATGCCGGCACCGCCATGACCCTCTGGCCCTCCTACAACGCCCAGGTGCAGGGCCATGTGTGGATGACCGGGGCCAGCCACGGCACCAGCCGGGTAACCCTGGCCTCCTCCCGCTACGGCAACGGCCGCATCGTAGGCATCGGCGACAGTTCACCGGCCGACGACGGCACCGGCCAGCCCGGCAACAACCTGTTCAACGGCTGGACCGCCGAGGGCGAAGACAACAACGTGGCCTTTCTGAACGCCTGCCTCTGGCTGGCCGCCGCGGGCACCAACACGCCCCCCTATATCGCCGACATCGTACAAAACCCTCCCTTCCCCACGGCCGCCGATGTGGTCCTCATCAAGGCCAAGATCTCGGACGACAGCCAGGTGGCCCTTGCCGAACTCTGGGTGTCGGTGGCCAGCGGCCCCTGGAACCCCTCGGATCCGGATTCCACCTCCGGCGACTGGTTCTTTTTCCACATCGGGGCCGAGCCCGAGGGAACCCCGGTGTCCTACTTTGTTCGGGCTGTGGACGATTCCGGCGCCGTCACCCTGTCCGACACCTTCTCCTACACAGTGAACGCCACCGGCGGGGTCTCGCTTCAGGGTTACCAGTTGATTCAGCAGAATTCCAGCCGCACCTACACCTTCGGCGACATCACGTTGCCCGAAAACCATATCCTGATCGTGGCCCGGAACGCTACGCAAAGCGACTTTGAGAACTTCTGGGGTGTCACCCTGGGGTCCAATGTGCTCTACATCAATTCGGGCGGCACCTTTCCGGTGATCAACGGCGGCGAAACCTTCACCCTGGTCAATGACCAGGGCGACACCCTGGACGGCCCCACCGTGGCCCTGGATGCCCACAATACTTACCGCAGGGTTTCCCGGAGCCTACCCGCGGACGACCCGGCGGCCTGGCTGATCCGACCCGATACCGAGGCCAACCCGGGCACGGTAGACCTCCCGGATTCCGGGCCCGGCGGCCTGTTCATCACCGAGTTCTCCGATGCCTCCGGCTCGGGCAACTACGTGTACGAATTCGTGGAAATCCAGTACAGCAATCCCACGGCCGTCCAGGAGGGGTACCCGACGGCCCGATTTCAGCCCCTTCGGGTACAGATGCTGGCCGGGCATCGCCTGAGGGTAACGGGCCTGGCGCCGGGGACCCTGGAAATCTACGACATCCTCGGGCGCCGTGTGCTACGGCAAGCTGCAGGGGGAGCCTCTTCGGTTACCCTGTCGCTGTCCTCCCTGCCAGGAGGGGTTTATCTCCTGCGCAATCATCACCGCACGGTTCGCTTCGTTCTGCTTCCATGAGGCCGTGTTGCGTGATCTTTGACCTGGACGGGGTGCTGCTGGATTCCGAGCCCCTCCACGTGGAGGCCACCAACCGGGTGCTGCACCGCTTTGGGAAACACCTCACCGTGGAGGAAAACGCGCGGTTCATGGGGCTGGCCGATCCGGAATACTGGGCTGCCCTGCTGGCGCACTTCGGACTTCACGGGCTTTCCCCTGAGCCCCTCATCAAAGAAAAGGCCCGGGTGTACAGCGAACTGGTCAAAACCCGGCCCCTGGAGCCCTTTCCGGGTATTCCGGAGCTGCTTCGCGCCCTGAAAGACGAGGGGTGCCGCCTGGCCGTGGCCTCGTCGTCGCGGCGGCACGACATCGAAACCATCCTTCGGAAACTCGGGGTTCGCGACCTCTTCGACGCCGTGGTATCGGGAGAAGAGGTTCCCCGCTCCAAACCCAGCCCGGACATCTTCCTCGAAGCGGCCCGGCGCCTGGGATGCAACCCCGCCTCCTGCGTGGTGGTAGAAGACTCGGTCAACGGAATCCGGGCCGCTCAGGCTGCGGGAATGCGGGTGGTGGCCTTCAATCCCCCGGTGCCGCCTCCGGAGGGGGTGCCGGTGTTTCGGAGGGCGGCAGCACTTCAAGGGTATCTGCTGAAAGGGGCGGCGTAGGCTCCAGGGCCCGCCGCTGCCGTCGAAGCCAGCGAAGCTCCCGGATGGCCCGCGTGTGTTCCGCATAGGTGCGGCTGAAGTGATGGGTGCCATCCGGCCGGGCCACAAAGTAGAGGTACGGGGTATCGGCCGGATACAGCACGGCCCGGATCGCCGCCATGCCCGGGGAGCAAATCGGCCCGGGCGGCAATCCCTTGACCCGGTACGTGTTGTACGGAGAATCCACCTGCAGGTCGCGATAGGTCACCCGGCTCTTGTGCCGCCCCAGGGCGTAAAGCACCGTGGGATCGGCCTCCAGGCGCATGCCCCGGCGCAGCCGGTTCCAGTACACCGAGGCGATAACGGGCATTTCCCGCCGCCACTGGGCCTCCTTCTGCACGATGGAGGCCAGGGTGACCACATCCTTCAGGGAAAGCCCCACGCTGTCGATCCTCGGCAGCAGGGGCCGGATCCGACGGGCAAAGTTCCGAAAGAGGATTTCCAGCGCAATCTCGGGGTCCACCCCCCGGGGCAGGTAATAGGTGTCCGGAAACAGGAAGCCCTCCAGGGAGGGCGGCAGGGGCCCTGGCAACTCGTACTCCTCGAACAACTTGCGGATCAGAGCGGTGTCGCGGGCGGCCTGGAGAAAGGCCTGGGAGTCGACGCCGATCTCCCGGGCCAGGATGCGGGCGATCTCCCGGAGGGTAACCCCCTCCTGAAGGGTCACCCGGGTGCCGAGTTCGCTGCCCCGAAGGAGGGTACGGAGGGTGTAGTAATCCGGCAACCCCCGGATCAGAAGGTACCGGCCGGCCTTAAGATCCCGGTCTCGATGCAGCAGCCGGAGGATCCAGGCATCCAAGGTGGGATGGTCCAGGAGGTCCCGTTCATGGAGCCGCTGCAGGATGGAATCCAGGGACTCTCCCCGGTGCACCTCGAAGATCACCCGTTCGTTGAACAGGGCGGGCATCACCAGGTAGTTCCAGCCGAAGTACCAGAACAGCAGAATGCCGAGAACCAGTGAATTCAACCGCATCGCGCCACCGCGTTTCTCGAACGCAGCGAAAATTTTAGACCATGATCCCGGAGAAAGCAGAAACCGGCTTCCAGGGCTTTGAGGCGCCCGCTACCCTCCCCGGCCGGTTTCCCATAACATTTGTAGGCATATGGCGCCCCGGGTCTCCGTGATCTTCGTGAACCACAACTCCTACGACCTTTTGCAAAGGGCAGTGTCGTCCCTCCGGAACACCCATCCCCCGGACCAGGTCGAGATCCTGGTGGTGGACAACGGCTCCGTGCCGCAGGTTCGCCCGGCGTTTCCCGAGGAGTGGGGGGTTCGCTGGCTTCAACTCCCGCGGAACATTGGCTACGGGCCTGCCGTGAACCGGGCCGCCCGGTACGCCCGGGGAACCTACCTGGTGGCGGCCAACCCCGACCTGGAGTTCCGCGACCAGGAGGTGCTCCGCCTGGCCCAGTTCCTGGACGATCATCCCACGGTGGGAGCCGTGATTCCCCAGTACGTGAATCCCACGCCCGAGGGGCTCCGAAAACAGCCCTCTGCCCGTCGGTTCCACCGACTCCCCTATCTCCTCTTCGGGCGGGTGTCGCCCCTATCCCGCCTGTGGCCCCGGAACCGGTTCACACGGGAGTTCCTGGCCCTGGAAACCCTCCAGGCCACCGAGCCCGTGGAGATCGAGGTGGCGGTAGGGGCCTTTCTGATGGTACGCCGGGACCTGTTTGAACGCCTCGGCGGGTTCGATCCTGAGTTTTTCCTGTTCTCCGAAGATTCCGACCTCTGCTATCGGATCTGGAACGCCGGGTACCGGGTGGTGCTGCTGCCCCAGGTGGAACTCCTGCACCACCACGGCGCCGTGCGGCGCCGCGCCCGCGCCCGGCCCCGATACTGGCGCATGAAGGCCGTGCTCCTGTTCCTCCGCAAACACGGGCAATACCCGGTACCCCTCCGGGCCCTCCTTGCCCTGGGGTTCGCCTATAGCCTGGCCCTGTACCTGTTTCTGGAAGCCTGGGAGGTGGTGTTCCAGTGAAATCGCCCCACAAAGCCCTGGTCAACTTCCTGGCCCTGTTTGTCTCCGACCTGGTTGCCGTGTTTGCCTCGGTGATCCTGGGGCAGATCCTCCGGGCCACGGTGTTCCCCCGCTTCCTGCCCGTGTCCCGCTATGTCATCCCCCTGTCGCAGCTGCAGCACTTCTGGTTCCTGCTGCTGCTCTGGCCCCTGGTGTTTGCCTATGAGGGCCTGTACCGGCGGAAGCATCCCACTGAAGAAGAGGCCCTGCTGGTGCTCCGGGGCTCGGCCATCGCCACCCTGCTGGCCGCCACCGCCCTGTTTTACATCCGGGGCAGCCTGGTGTCCCGGCTGCTGATCCTGGAGGTTTTCATTCTCTCGGCCCTGCTGGTACCCCTGTTCCGCAGCATCACCAAGCGGCTCCTGATCCTCCTGGGAACCTGGCAATCCCGAGCCCTGGTGCTGGGCATGGACCGCTTTACCCGGCGCCTGGTGCAGCACCTGCAGAGCCACCCGGAACTCGGGTACCAGCTGGTGGGCGTGGTGGCGCCAGCCCCGGGCGCCCCGTGCGCGCTTCCGGGGTTGCCCTGTCTCGGAACCCTGGACCAGCTTCCGGAGCTCCTGGAGATCCATCGTCCCGAGGCGCTGCTGGTTTCCGGAGACCTGGCCGGCCGCACCGAGGTGCTCCAGATGCTGGAATCCCTGGCCCCGAGGGTGCAGGAGGTGATCCTGGTGCCCGATCTCCGGGGCCTTCGGATCGCCAACATGGAGGTGGGCCAGATGGGCTCGGTGGCCGTGCTGAAACTCCGGCAACCCCTGCTGACCCGGCCCAACTTGGTGCTGAAGCGCCTCTTCGACCTCGTGGTGGCCAGCCTTTCGCTGCTGGTGCTTTTGCCCGTGTTCGTTGTGATCGCCCTGGCCATCAAACTGACCTCCCGGGGGCCGGTGTTCTACGTGCAACCGCGGGTGGGGCTGGGAGGCAAGGTGTTCCCCTGCTACAAGTTCCGCACCATGTACCTGGACTCCGAAGAACGGCTGGAACGCATGCTCCGGGAAAACCCCGAAGCCCGTCGTCAATGGGAAACCTACCGAAAACTGCCCAACGACCCCCGGGTAACCCCGGTGGGCCGGTTCCTGCGGCGATACAGCCTCGATGAGCTGCCCCAGCTGTGGAACGTGCTGCGGGGCGATATGAGCCTGGTGGGACCCCGGCCCTACCTGGAATCCGAACTGCCGCATCTGTCGCGCGACATCCGGGTGATCACCTCGGTCAAACCGGGCATCACCGGCCTGTGGCAGGTGTCTGGCCGCAGCAAAGTGCCCTTTGAGGAGCGGTCGCTTTTGGACGAGTACTATGTGCGCAACTGGTCCCTTTGGCTGGACCTCATGATCCTGATCAAAACCCTGTGGGTGATCCTGAAGGGTGAGGGGGCCTATTAGGCCCTAAAATATGGCATCCAAGACTCCAAACAAGGAGAGGCGTGATGATCGTTGGCGTCCCCAAGGAAATCAAAACCGAGGAGTACCGCGTGGCCATCACCCCCTCCGGTGTCCATAGCCTGGTCGACCACGGGCACCGGGTCATCATCGAATCGGGCGCAGGCCTGGGCAGCGGCATCACCGACGACATGTATCGCCGGGAAGGGGCCGAAATCGTGGAAACCCACGAAGAGGTGTTCCAGCGGGCCGACATGATCATGAAGGTCAAGGAACCGTTGCCGCCGGAATACGACCTGCTCCGGGAGGGTCAGGTGGTGTTCACCTATTTCCACTTTGCGGCTTCCCAGGAACTCACCGAGGCCATGCTCCGGAAAAAAATCGTTGCCGTGGCTTACGAAACCGTGGAGCAGGCCGACGGCTCCCTGCCCCTCCTCATTCCCATGAGCGAGGTGGCAGGCCGGATGGCCCCCCAGGAGGGCGCCAAGTACATCGAACGCCCCCAGGGAGGCCTCGGTATCCTCATGGGGGGTGTGCCGGGGGTGCCCCCGGCCAAGGTGCTCATCATCGGTGGCGGCACCGTGGGGTCCAACGCCGCCAAAATCGCCCTGGGCATGGGCGCCGATGTCACCATCATGGACATCAACCCGGCCCGGCTCCGCTACCTGTCGGAGATCTTCCCCACGGTCAAGACCATGATGTCCACCCCGTACAACATCCGGGAGTGCGTCAAACAGGCCGATATGGTCATCCTGGCCGTGCTGATCCACGGTGCCCGGGCTCCCAAGCTCATCACCCGCGACATGCTGCGGGAAATGAAGGAGGGCGCCATCATCGTGGACGTGGCCATCGACCAGGGCGGCAGCGCCGAAACCTCCCGCCCCACCACCCACCGCGATCCGGTGTACATCGAGGAGGGCGTGGTGCACTACTGCGTGGCCAATATGCCGGGGGCCGTGCCCCGCACGTCCACCTACGCCCTGACCAATGTTACCCTGCCCTATGCTCTGGAACTCGCCGATAAGGGCTGGGAGCGGGCCGCCAGGGAAAATCCGGAAATTGCCAGGGGCGTGAACATGGCCTACGGCGCCCTCACCTACAAGGCTGTGGCCGAGGCCTTTGGTCTCCCCTACACTCCTCTGGAAGAGGTGCTGAAGGCCTGATTTACACGAGCAGGCGTCCGACCTGGTACACCAGAACGGCCAGGGTGTAGCCCAACGAGATGGTCATGGCCACCTCCACAGCCGCCCATTTCCAGGAGCCCGTTTCCTGTTTGATCACGGCCACCGTGGCCATGCAGGGCACATAGATCAGGGTCATCACCAGAAAGGCATAGGCCGAGAGGGGCGTGAAGTACTGGTGCAGGGCGTGCTGCAGCCCCTCGATGCTGCCCCCGGCCAAAAGGGTCCCCAGAGTGCCCACCACCAGTTCCTTGGCCATCACCCCCGTGATCAGGGCGATGGCGGCCTCAGCGAAGCCGAAGCCCGCGGGCTTCAACAGGGGCGCCAGGATCCTGCCGATCCAGCCCAGCACGGAATGCGGCCCGGCGTATTCCACACCGGGGGGCAGCGAAGCCAGAATCCAGATGATCACCGAGGCTACCAGGATGATGCTGCCCGCGTTTTTTACGAACACCTTGCCCCGCATCCACATGTACAACAGGATGTTGCGCAGGTACGGCATGCGGAAGGGCGGGAGCTCCATGACAAAGGATTCGGGTTCCCGTCGATGGAACAGGACGCGCTGCAGCACCTTGATCAGGGTCAGCGCCAGCGCAATGCCCAGAAAGTACAGGGACAGTACCACCACGGGCTCGCGGCCGGGGAAGAACACCGAAGCGAACAGCACATAAACCGGCAACCGGGCACTGCAGGACATGAGGGGAATCACCAGGATGGTGATCAGCCGGTCCTTCTCACTTTCCAGGGTGCGGGTGGCCATGATGGCGGGCACGTTGCAACCAAAGCCCAGCACCATGGGGATAAAAGACTTGCCGGAGATGCCCAGGGCGTGCATGAACCGGTCCATCACGAAGGCCACCCGGGCCATGTAGCCGGTGTTCTCAAAGAAGGCGATGAACCCGAACAGCAGAAAGATGGGGGGCACAAAGGTCAGCACTGAGGCCACCCCGGAGAGCACACCGTCCACCAGGAGGGAAACGATCCAGGAGGGCACCCCGGTGGACGCAAGCCCCTGGCGGAGTCCGCTGCCCAGCAGGTCAAAAAAGGCCGCAATGGCATCCACAAAGGGTGTGGAAAGCTGGAACGTGGCCTCAAAGGTGAGGGCCATCACCAGGGCAAACAGGGGCAGCCCGAACCAGGGGTTGAGCAGGAAGCGGTCAACCCGCTGGGTAAAGGCGATTCGTTTGCGCAGGGTGGTTTTCCGGTGGACGATTCGCTGCACCAGGCCGTGGAGCAAGGCATAGGCCTGTTCCACAAGGTACACTTCGAGGTCGGGCCCCAGGCGCTGGCGCAGTTCCGGGAGCCAGCGGTCCAGGAGTTCCCGGATCCGGGGGTAGGCGGGGTCCTTCTGAAACAGGGTCAGGGCCCAGGGGTCTTCCACGAGAAGCCGCTGGGCCAGCCAGGCTTTGGGGTACTGCTGGGCAGGGGTGGTGGCACTGATCGCTTCTTCCAGTTGCCGCTGGGCTTCCTCAAAGCGGGGGTCGACGGGAATCCGGGGCTCGGGCGGAACCTGCCGGGCGGCCTCCAGCAGGCGTTCCTTGAGTTTCGCCACCCCCCGGCCCTTCACCGCCACCAGGGGCACCACCGGCACCCCCAGCACCCGTTCCAGCTCTTCGGTGTCGATCTCCAGGCCCTCACGCTCGGCCTGATCCATCATGTTGAGGGCCACCACCGTGGGAACCCGCAGCTGGAGGATCTGCAGGACCAGCAGGCGGCCCTGGGTAAGGTTGGCGGCATCGACCACCACGATCACGGCATCGGGATGCTCGTGGAGCAGGTAGTCGCGGGCAATGCGTTCGTCGGTGGTATAGGCGCTGAGCCCATAAACACCCGGGAGGTCCACGAGTTCCACCCGAACGTCCTGGACCGTGAACACCCCCTCCTTCTTTTCCACGGTCACCCCGGGCCAGTTCCCGGTTTCCTGGTGGGTGCCGGTAAGAACGTTAAAGAGGGTGGTTTTACCGGAGTTCGGTGTGCCGGCGATGGCGACCCGAAGCACGCGGAGCTTCGCGTCCTTCCGCTTAGGAACTCGCCTCATCGGGTTGGACCAGGATCTTCCGGGCCATGCCGGTGCCCACACCGATTCGCACGCCCCCTCGATTGATGACCACCGGGCCGTGGGCTTCCCGGAGTTCGACCACCACCACCGTTCCGGGAAACAGCCCCATCTGTGCCAGGCGGCTGCGGAGGTGCCGACCGCCCTGGATCTCCACGATGCGAACCCGGCGACCAAGGGGGGCAAGGGCCAGGGGCTTCAGCGAACGTTCGGAAAAAACCGTGGCTTTCTTCATGATGGTGGCAAAGAAAGCAAGTATTTCGGTCAATTATCCACGCTTTTCGGCATCACCGCAAGTCCTCCGGGCCCTTCGAGGCCCCGGAGGGGAACAGGGAATCCGGGAACACCTGCAACGGCCCCAGGGACACCTCCAGGTGCACAGGAGTGCCCGGCTCGGTCATCTCCCCGGCCGGCGGATCGGTCCGAATGACCCGGTACCGCGGCACGCTGTCCGAGAACACATAGGACACATCGCCGATCTGGAAGCCATCCCGGGTCAGGATCTCGGTGGCCACCTCAAACTCCAGGTTGACCACGTCGGGCACCGGCACCAGCCGGTGCCCCCGGGAGAGTACCAGTTCCACCGTTCGCCCGCGCTTGACCCTCATCCCCGGAGCCGGTGACGCCTCGAGCACCGTCCCCTCAGGGGCATCGCTGTACACGGTGGAAACCACGCGATACAGGAGTCCAGCGGCCTTGAGGGAATCCAGGGCCTCCTCCGAGGGAAGGCCGAGGATATGGGGCACCCGGACCTCCGGAGTCCGCACGTAGAGCGGCAACACCACCCGGATCACCAGGGCCAGCGTGGCCAGGCTCAGCAACGCCAGGGTGACCAGTGCCACGAGGGCGGTCACGAGCCAGGTCCACCAGGGGATCGAACGCCAGCGGTTACGCAGGCTTCCGAACCACCACTTCATGGGTCTTGGGGCCATAGGAAACCAGACGAACGGGCACATCCAGGTGCCGCTCCAGGAACTGCAAATAGGCCTCCAGGTGGGGATGCAGGTCTCCCTGCTCGGTCAGAGGTGCAGGCCAGGCCTCCAGGCGTTCGTACCGGGGTTCCGCCTGCTCCAGATCCTCCAGGGTAGCGGGGAACTCGGTGCGGGTCTCCCCCCGAAGCCGGTACGCCGTGGCCACAAGGACCTCCGGAAACCCCGCGAGCACATCCACCTTGGTAACGGCCACCTCAGTTATGCCGTTGAGCCAGGCGGTGTACTTCAGGGCCACGAGATCCAGCCAGCCACATCGCCGGGGTCGGCCGGTGGTGGCGCCGTACTCCCCGCCCCGTTCCCGGAGCCGTTCTCCCAGGGCGTCATGGGCCTCGGTGGGAAAGGGGCCTTTGCCGACCCGGGTGGTGTACGCCTTGGTGACCCCCACCACCCGGTGCAGCCGGTGCGGGGGCCATCCCAGCCCCACCGGAATCCCTCCGGCCACGGTGTGCGAAGAGGTCACATAGGGGTAGGTGCCCAGGAAGATGTCCAGAAGGCTTCCCTGGGCTCCTTCAAAGAGGATCGGCCGGTTCTCCCGGTCCCAGCGGCGAAGCAACACCAGGGTATCCGTGATCATGGGGCGAAACCGTTCGGCCCAGGCCGTTAAAAGGTCCATCATGTCCTGGATCTGGAACGGGGGTTTGCCGTACCGGGCCGCCAGGATCTGGTTATTCCATTCCAGGCTCTTTTTGAGCTTTCGATACAGGGTATCGGGGTACAGCAGGTCGCCGGCCCGGAGGCCGAACCGGGCATAGAGGTCGCGGTAGGTGGGGCCGATGCCCCGGCGGGTGCTGCCCACGCCGCCCCGGAGTTCCTCTTCCCAACCGTCTTCAGCCCGGTGATAGGGCATTACCAGGTGGGCTCGGGCGTCGATCCACAGGCGTCCCTCCACCGGCACTCCGGCCTCCTCCAGCGCCTGGATCTCCCGGCCCAGCACCTCCAGGTCGACCACCACCCCGGGCCCCAGCACGCCGGTTTTGTCGGGATGCAGCAGGCCGGAGGGCACCAGGTGGAACACCTGCTTCTTGCCTTCTACATACACGGTGTGGCCGGCATTGGCGCCGCCCTGGAACCGCACGATGATCTCGTGTTCCTCGGCCAGCAGGGCCACAAGTTTGCCCTTGCCCTCATCGCCCCACTGCAGGCCAATCACCGCGGTGTTCACGGGGTTATTTTAAGGGCACGGCTCCCCGGACTCCTTGGCCTTGAAACAAACTCAACAAGGCCGTATATACTAACCCGGTTAATCAAATTCACGCAAAAACTCCTCGAGTTCGACCCTTGAACCAACGGAGGAAACCACGATGAAGCGGCTGGTGATTTTAGGGGGCGGCACCGCGGGCACCATGGTGGCCCACCGCCTGATGCAGGAACTGGACGAACGGGAATGGTCCATCACCATCGTCGACTCGGACCCGGTCCACTACTATCAGCCGGGGTTCATCTTTGTGCCCTTCGGCATTTACCACAAGCGGGACGTGATCAAGCCCCGGCGAATCCTTTTCCCTCCGCGGGTCCGCTACATCCAAACCGAAATCGAGGCCATCGAGCCCGACCGGAACCGGGTACGCCTCCGGGGAAACCCCAAGGCCCTGCCCTACGATTTCCTCATCATCGCCACCGGCGCCCATCCCCGGCCCGACCACACCCCGGGCCTCCTGGGCGAGGCCTGGCACAAGAGCATCTTTGACTTCTACACCCTGGAAGGAGCCCTGGCCCTCCACCACGCCCTGGAGCACTTTGAGGGCGGTCGCCTGGTGCTCAACCTGGTGGACATGCCCATCAAGTGCCCGGTGGCTCCCCTGGAGTTCCTGTTCCTGGCCGACTGGTACTTCCACGAACGGGGCATCCGCGACCGGGTGGAGATCGTGTACGTCACCCCTCTTTCCGGTGCCTTTACCAAACCCAAGTCTTCCCAGGTTCTGGGCAGCCTACTGGAAGAACGCAACATCCAGCTGGTACCCGATTTTTATGTGGAACGGGTGGACCCGGAAAGGAAGGTGCTCATCTCCTACGAGGAAGAAGAGGTTCCCTACGACCTTCTGGTCACGATCCCGCTCCACTTCGGCAGCGAGGCCATCCAGCGCTCGGGCATCGGCGACGATCTCAACTACGTGCCCACCGACAAGCACACCCTCAAGGCCCAAAACTTTGACAACATCTTTGTCCTGGGCGATGCCACCAACGTGCCCACCTCCAAGGCCGGCTCCGTAGCCCACTTCATGGTGGACGTCTTCGTGCCCAATTTCCTGCGGTACATCGAAGGGCTGGATCTTCTGCCCACCTTTGACGGACATTCCAACTGCTACATCGAGACGGGCTTTGGCAAGGCCATCCTCATCGACTTCAACTACGAAACCGAGGCCCTTCCCGGCAAGTTCCCCCTGCCAGGAGTGGGGCCCTTCTCGCTGCTCGCCGAGTCCCGCGTGAACCACTGGGGGAAACTGCTGTTCCGCTGGTTCTACTGGAACGTGCTCCTGAAGGGCAAACCCATTCCCATTCCGGCCCAGATGACCATTGCAGGCAAATGGGTGTGAGGGGCACCATGGCAAACCCCGAAGTTCCACCGCAGCAAACCTCACTGGAAGAACGGCTGGACGCCCTGTCCCGCGACGTACGCCTCATTGCCGACTACGTGCGGGAACAGCAACGACAGCGGGCAGCCCACACCGGCCTGATGGAAGACTTGATTCCGGTACTGGAACAGCTCTACGAGGTGCTCCAGCGGGAATTTCAGGATCTCGAAAACTTCGTTCAACTGGAAGACCTGTACCACCTGGGCCATCTGGTCCTGCGCAACGTGCGCAACTTCATCTGGTTGCTGGAACAACTGGAAAGCCTCCGGAACCTGTCCCAGGACCTGAGCCGCGTTGCCGACGAGGCTGTGCCCGCCCTTATCGACGCCATGGACCGGATGGAGAAACGGGGCTACTTCGCCTTTTTCCGGGAGGCTGCCCGGGTTCTCGATACCGTGGTCACCCGGTACTCCCCCGAGGAACTCCGGCGCCTGGCAGACCGGGTTCTCCTCCTGCTGGACACCCTGCAGGACCTCACGCAGCCCGAACTCCTGGACGTATTGCGCGAGGCCACCGGAACCCTGCAGGAGGCCCGGAACCAGCCCCAGGCCGCCGACGGCTCCCTGAAAACCCTGCTTCGGCTTTTGCGGGACCCCTCGGTGCGCCGAGGGCTTGTGGTTTCTTTGAAAATTCTTCGTGCGTTTTCGCCGAAATCCGTTGAAAACAAGGAGGTAGGATCATGGCAACCCGGGTGATTGCCAACAAAGAAGTTGAAGTCAACGATGAGGGGTACCTGGTGAACCCCCAGGACTGGACCCCGGAGATCGCCCAGGCCATTGCTCAGGAAATGGGGATCGACCTCACGGATCGGCACTGGGAGGTGATCCATTTCGTCCGGAACTACTACCAGGAACACGGCGCTTCGCCGACCATTCGCCAGATCAGCACGGGCACGGGCATCCCCACCAAGGAACTCTTCAAGCTCTTTCCCAAGGGTCCGGCCAAAAAGGTGGCCCGCATTGCCGGGGTGCCCAAACCGGCCGGATGCATCTAAAACCCTGAGGGTTATCGACCTCCCTGGGGCAGGACGATAACCCGAGAAGGAGGTGGTCTCCATGCCCGAGGAACAAACCCGCACGATGGCCTTCATCTGCTCCAAGGGCAACCTGGACATGGCCTATCCCGCCCTCATCATGGGGTGGGCTGCCCTCACCGAGGGCGTGGACGTCATCATTTTCTTCACCTTCTGGGGCCTGGACCTCATCAACAAGAAGCGCGTAGATCACCTCAAGTTGCCGCCGGTGGGCAACGCCAGCATGCGCACGGGCATGATGGGCTTTCCGATCGACTTCGGCATCCCCCAGTGGATGGGGGTCCTGCCCGGAATGACCGAGATCGCCACCGCCCTCATGAAGAAAAAGATCGCCGAGGTGGACGCCCCGCCCGTACGGGAAATGCTCCAGATGCTCCACGACGCCGGCGCCAAACTCTACGCCTGTAAGATGACCGTGGACATGATGGGCCTGACCAAGGACGATTTCCTGGAGGTGGTCGACGACATCGTGACCGCCGGCGACTTCATCGAGATGACCGAAGGGGCCCAGATCATCTTTATCTGAAGCGGCCACTGGGGCCAGGAAACACCCCAAAGGGCAGCGCGAAGCACATACAGGAAAGCCTACGGTGATGAGGGCCGGGGTTCCGGCGGCCGGATTTCCACACCCGTGGGGTCCGGGGCAGCCGTCGGAGCCTGAGGGGCGGCGTCTTCACCGGCTACCTGCAGAATTTCGGCAGCCACGCTGATGGCCACTTCCTTGGGCTGCCGCCCCTTGAACAAGCCCATGGGGCAGCGGATCCGGGCCAGTTGCTCCTCGGTGGCCCCAAGTCGGCGCAGCCGGATCTTCAAGCCCTTGCACTTGCTCTCGCTCCCGATGATGCCCAGGTACCGGAAGGGGCGCGGCAACACCTCCCGGGCAATGGTCTCATCGATCTCGTGGGAATAGGTGGTGACCACCAGATAGGTGTATCGCGGGTGGTAAAGGAGCCGGGGCAGCACCTCCTCGGCCCCCCGGGAAATCCATTGCACGCCTGGAAGATCCAGGGGCCGGGCATGGGGCTCGATGACCACCACCTCGAACCGGGTGCCGGCCAGGGCTTCGGCCAGGGCCCGGCCCACGTGCCCGCCTCCGAAGATGTAGAGAAGGGGCGCTGGCTCAAAGAGTTCCAGAAACACGGTGATCACACCCCCACAGCCTCCATGGGCAAAGGTGTAGGTTTTGAGGAGGGACCGGCGGGTCTGGAACACCTCCATCGCATCCCGGGCTACGGCCTGTTCGGTTTCACCGCCGCCGATGGTGCCCAGCAGGGTACCGTCCTCCAGCACGATGGCGCGGGTGCCGGGTTCCCGGGGGCTGTGTCCCTTTTTCTCCACGATGGTGGCCAACACAAAGGGCTTCCGTTCCCGCAGCAGGCGCTGGGCCTCCTCCAGCCAGGGAAACTCAGGCATGGCGCAACACCTCCAGGGCCTCCTGTACAAAGCTCAAGGTGGTGTCAAACCGGTACTCGGCGGTGGCCCGAAGATCGGTGATCGGATGGATATCCGCGGCCAGGGCCTCCCGTAACCGCTGGGGATCCGGCGAGGTGCCCGAGTTGACCAGAAGTTCCACCGAGGCCAACCGCTGCACCGTGGGGTTGACGGCTCCGGCGGCCAGGCGAAGCTGGCCCTCGGCCGTCCGCACGGCGGCCAGGGACACCACCGCGATCGCCTGGCTTTGCCGCAGCCCCACCTTGCGGTAATAGAAGGGCAGTTCCAGAGAATCCGGGGCGATCCGCACCCGCCGGATCACCTCGTGGGGCGTCCGAACGGTTTGCCGGTACCCGGTGTAAAACCCGGCCAGGGGCACCCTTCGGCTTCCCGAGGGCGACAGCAGTTCTACCTGGGCCTCCAGCACCAGCAGGGGCGGCCACAGGTCTGCGGCCGGCGACGCATTGGCCAGGTTGCCGCCCACCGTGGCCATGTTCCGGATCGGCGGGCTGCCAAAAACCCGGGCGGCTGCGTGCAACACCGGCGCAAGGGTCTGGATCAACGAAGATTCGAGCAGATCCGTGACCGTCGCGAGGGCACCGATTTCCAGGTGGTCGTGGCGCACCCGGATCTCGTTCCACCGATCCTTCAGGTGGTACAGGTCCACATGGTGGACCTCCGGAGACCACGGCACCTGTCCCCGCTGCCAGGCCACCTGGAGATCGGTGGCACCCGCCCAGAACCCCCATACCGGGTACCGATCCAGAATCTCGAGGAGTTCTGCTTCACTCCGGGGAATGTGCAGCATGGCGTTTCCTCAGGGCCTTGCGGATGGCCTGAACGATATGCAGATAGCCGGTGCACCGGCACAGGTTGCCTGCCAGGGCCTCGCGGATGGCCTGGGGCTCTGCGGATCCTCCCTGAAGCACATAGGCGTGCGCTGCCACCAGAAACCCCGGGGTGCAAAAGCCGCACTGGAGGGCATCGGATTCCAGGAACGCCTCGAAGACCTCGGTGTCCTGAAGCCCCTCTGCGGTCCACACCTCCGCCCCCTCCAGCTGGGTCGCCGGCAACAGGCAGGAAAGCACCTGGCGACCGTTGTAAAGGATGGAACAGGCCCCACACTCCCCCTCGCCACAGCCTTCCTTGACGGAGATGACGCCGAGACGGTCCCGTAGTACGTCCAGGGCCCGTTCCGGGGGCGAGGTTTCGGTTTCCACCCATTTGCCGTTCAGTTTGAACCGGATCTTCACGACGAGGCCTCCCTGGCGGCTTTGTGCCATGCCCAAAGCCGGTCGGGCGTGGCAGGGATCTGGAAAATCTCCGTTCCCAGGGCGTGGACCACGGCGTTGATCACGGCCGGAGCCGAGCCGTCCATGGGCAATTCCCCAAGCCCCCGCGGAGGATCACCCTCCTGGTACAGGAACTCCACCTCAAACTCCGAAGGCACATCCAGCGCGGTCGGAATGATGTACTCCGCCAACCGGCTCTGGACAAACCGGCCGTCCTGAACCTGCAGGTTCTCCATCAGGGCGAAGCCGATCCCCTGGGCCACACCGCCGTGCACCTGGCCCTCGGCCAGCAGCGGATTCACCACGGTTCCCACGTCCTGGACGGCCACGAACCGGGTGGGCCTGACCCGGTAGGTGGCAAGATCCACCTCCACCTCGGCCACATAGCAGGCCCAGGCGTAATCCAGGTAGGCCTTACCCCGGAACCGTTCCTCGTCCCACTTCACCTCCGGAGGCAGCTGGAACTGTTCTACCACCTCAAGGGTTCCGGAACGGCGGGCAAAGAGGGCCTGTACGGCTTGCCGGTACGCTTCAGGGGAGGTCACAGGACGCCCCAGGGCCGTTTCCAGTTCGGCCCGGATCCTCCGGCCAGCCTGGGCCAGGAGGCCACCCACCACCATCACGGTACGGGAAGCCACCGTGGGGCCGCTGTCCTCGTTGTACCGGGTGTTGGGGGTGGCGTACCGCACCTGGTCCAGCGGTGCGCCCACGGCATCGGCCACGATCTGGCTTAACACCGTCAGGGTGCCCTGACCCATGTCAACGGAGCCGATGCGGATCCACAGGGCGCCGTCGGGGTGCAGTTCAAGCCGTACCCGGGAAGCCAGTTTCTTTTCGCCGCTGCCGGTGAACCCAGCGCCGTGCAGGAACAGCGCCAGCCCGATCCCCCGCTGGACCCTGGGGCTCCTTCGGTTCGCCGCCTCGATCTCCCGACGGCGTTCCCGGAATCGCGAAACCTCCAAAGCCCGGCGGAACACGGCTTCGATCCGTTCACCCTGGCGCACCACCTCGCCGGTGGGAAAGGTTTGGCCGGTGCGCAGGAGGTGCCGCTCCCGGAAGGTGATCGGGTCCTCGCCAACCTGCCGGGCCAGGAGGTCCATGTGCCGTTCCAGGGCAAAGAGAGTTTGGGGCGCGCCGAAGCCGCGAAAGGCCCCGCTGGGAGGAAGGTTGGTGGCCACCGCGTATCCCCGAATCACCACGTTCGGGATGTGGTACACGCCGGTGGCGTGGAGGATGCCCCGGGCCAGCACCACCGGGCTCAGGGTGGCATAGGCCCCGGCGTTCAGGTACACCTCGATCTCCATGGCCCGGATTCGGCCATCGGCGCCCAGGGCCGTGCGGTGGCGGATCAGAGACGCGTGCCGTTTCGTGGTGTACGCCATGTCCTCATGGCGGTCATACAGGATGCGCACCGGCCGCCGGGCCTTCAGGGCCAGGAGGTACGCGTAGGCCGCCAGCAGCGAAGGATACTCCTCTTTGCCGCCGAAGCCCCCACCTGTGGGCGCCTGCTCCACCTCCACCTCCCGGCCACCGGTCAGGGCACGCAGGGCGTTCTGCACGTAAAAGGGGCACTGCATGCTGCCCACGATCTTGATGTCGTCGCCAGGGCGGTACAGGGCCAGCATTCCCTGGGGTTCCAGGTACACGTGCTCCTGAAACCCGGTGCGGTACTCGGCTTCCACCACCCGAACCTCGGGGTCCTGGAACACCGGTTCGGGGTCGCCCTGCCGGATCTCGTACCGCACAAACACGTTGTCGGGCGGGTACACGGCAGGGGCCTGGGGGGCCAGCGCCTCTTCGATGGTGTACACCGCGGACAGGGGCTCGATGTCCAGGTGGATGTGCTCCAGGGCCTGCCGAACCTTCCGGGGATCGGAATGGGCCAGGAGCACCACGGGCTCGCCGATGTACTTCACCCGGTCCTCGGCCAGAAACGGCTGGTCGGGCAGGATCATGGGGTTCCGGTTTTCGCCGGGAATATCGCGGGCTGTGACCACCACGAACTCGTGCCAGGGAAAGTCGGGCTCCAGGTGGATGGCTTTGAGGAGGCCGTGGGGCACAGGCGACCGGTAGATGGCACCGTGGAGCAGGTGGGGCACCTCCAGATCGGCCACGTACCGCAGGATGCCGGCGGTCTTTTCGCGGCCGTCCCGCCGGCGGACAGGCTTTCCCACCACGTGATCCATTACGCCTATTATAGCCCTCGCATCGGGGAGGGAGAAACCGGCCTCCGGACTTTCTCCGGCGCTCCGGGATCGTTTCGTGGCCGTCGCCATTTGCCCCGATGCCGCCGGACGGCGTAAAATTGGGCCGATATGAAGCGACGTCTCAGAAACTCCGCAGGACTTCTCTTCGCCTTGGTCATCGGGGCCCTTGGGGCCACCCTGTACGACAATTACCAGCGGACCGTTACCAAACGCCAAATGCTGGAGGTCTTTACCCGCGCCCTCGTGCAGATCGAGCGGAAGTACGTGACCGAAAAGGATCCGGTGAAACTGATCGAATCGGGCATCCAGGGGATGGTGCAGGACCTGGACCCCTTCTCGGCCCTGCTCACGCCTGAAGAGTCCCAGGAGTGGATGGTGCAAACCCAGGGCCGGTTCGGCGGCCTGGGGATCCAGATCGGCATCCGGGACGGCTGGCTCACCATCATCGCGCCCATCGAAGGCACGCCAGCCTACCGGGCGGGACTCCGGGCCGGTGACCGAATCATCAAGATCGAGGGCAAATCCACCCGGGGGATCAAGCTGCAGAAGGCCGTAAAGCTCCTGCGCGGCCGTCCGGGCACCAAGGTGACCATCACCATCCAGCGGCCCGGCCTGGACGAGCCCTTCGATGTCACCATCACCCGGGCCATCATCGAGATCCATGCCGTGCCCTTCTACACCCTGCTCGACGACCACATCGGCTACGTGCGGCTCACCACCTTTTCGGAGATGGCCAGCCGGGAGGTGAAGGCCGCCCTGGACAGCCTGCTGGCCCAGGGTGCCCGACGGTTCGTGCTGGACCTGCGCAGCAACCCCGGCGGCCTGCTCCGGGAAGCCCTCCGGGTGTCCAGCCTGTTCCTGCCGGAGGGCAGTATCGTGGTGTCCACCCGGGGCCGCATCCCCGAGGCCGATACCGTGCTTCGGGCCCCCTTCGGGCCAGAGGTGGCCGACACCCTGCCGGTGGTGGTCCTGGTCAACAGGGGCTCTGCCTCGGCCTCGGAAATCGTGTCCGGTGCCCTGCAGGACTGGGACCGCGCCCTCATCGTGGGCGATACCACCTTCGGCAAGGGCTCGGTGCAGCGCATCTATCCCCTGGGCTACGGGTACGAACTCAAACTCACCACCGCCTACTACTACACGCCCTCGGGCCGCTGTATCCACCGCCCCCGCAAGAGCCTCAACGACCTGGACTCGCTGGAAACCGACACCCTGGACCAGGATACCCTGGAAACCCTCACCTACCACACCCTCCGCCTGAAGCGCCCGGTGTACGGGGGCGGAGGCATCACCCCCGACACGGTGGTTGTGCCCCCGCAGCCTCCCAAACCGGTGGTGGAAGCTGTTACCAAGGGCGCGCTGTTTGACTTCGCCGTCCGGTACTCCCAGAAGCATCCCGAAATCCAACGGGACGAGGACCTGCGGATCACCGATGCCGACCTGGAGGATCTCAAAACCTACCTGCGGGAGGAAAAACACCTGGACTTCACCGACGAGGAGTTCGACGAGGCCCGGGAAGACTTCCGCTACTGGCTCTCCCTGGAGATCGCCGAGAAGTACTGGGGCATCCAGGGGCGTTACCGCTTTGCCTTGAAGCGAGATCCGGTACTGGCCACCGCGGAGAACCTGCTCCGCAAGGCCCGGACCACCCAGGATCTCTTTCAGGAGATCTCCCTCCGCTGAGGAGGCCGCAAACCAAAAAGAAGGAGGCTGTGCCGTGGACCGGCGCGTGCTGAAGGAGGTTTTAAAGAGCCAGGGGGGACGGATCCTGCTGGTGGTGGCCGACGGCCTGGGCGGTGTGCCCCACCCCGATTTCGGGAACCAAACCGCCCTGGAGGCAGCCCAAACCCCGAACCTGGACCGTTTGGCCTCCCGTTCCGCCCTGGGCCTCACGATCCCGGTGGCCCGTGGCATCACCCCGGGTTCCGGCCCTGCCCACCTCGCCCTCTTTGGCTACGATCCCGTGGAGCACGAAATCGGCCGCGGTGTGCTGGAGGCCTACGGCATCGGCATGGAACTCCGGCCCGGCGATGTGGCCGCCCGCGGCAACTTCGCCACCTTCGACGCCGAGGGCCGGGTCATCGACCGCCGCGCCGGCCGCATTTCCAGCGAGGAGTGCAAACGCCTCGTGGACAAGCTCCGGGCCCAGATCCGCCATATCGAAGACGTGGAAATCCTGCTGGAACCCGGCAAGGAGCACCGGTTCGTGGTGGTGTTCCGGGGCGAGGGCCTGGGGGCCAACCTGCCGGATACCGATCCCCAAAAAGAGGGCGCCTTTCCCATCGAGCCCCAGGGCCGCGACTTCAAGTCGCGGGAAACCGCCCGGGTGGTCAAGGCCTTCCTGAAAAAGGCCCGGGAGGTGCTCAAGGACGAGCCCAAGGCCAACGGCATCCTGCTCCGGGGGTTTGCCAGCCTGCCCAAACTGGAACCCTTTGCGGAGCGGTTCCAGCTCAGGCCCCTGGCCCTGGCCGCCTATCCCATGTACCGCGGGGTCACCCGGCTCCTGGGAATGGACACTCCCCTGAACCTCAACACCTTCGACGAGGAAGTGGCCTATCTCCGGGACCACGGGGCCGACTACGACTTCGTGTATCTTCACTTCAAGGACCCCGACAAGATGGGCGAGGACGGCAATTTCCCCGGAAAGGTCAAGAAAATCGAGGAACTGGACGCCTACCTGCCCGAACTCTTGGACCTTGGCTTCGACGTGGTCGCCGTTACCGGCGATCACCCTACGCCGTGCCTGCTCAAAAGCCACTCCTGGCACCTGAACCCCTTTCTGCTCTATAGCCGCAACGGCTACGCCGGCATCGATGGCCTGGAGACCTTCAACGAAAAAACCTGCCGGCAGGGCTCCCTGGGCATCTTCTCTTCCCTGGAGGTGATGCCCCTGCTGCTCGCCGCTGCCGGCCGTCTGAAAAAGTTCGGTGCGTAGCCGGAACAGGAGGTGAGCCATGGCAAGGCTTGAAGGTGCAAAGGTTACCTGGTACGGCCATTCGGCCTTTAAAGTGGAAACGCCGGGGGGCAAGGTGGTGCTGATCGACCCCTGGCTGGACCATCCGGCGGCCCCCGCCGGTGCCAAGGAGAGCCTCCAGAAGGCCGACCTCATCGTCATCACCCACGGCCACGGCGACCACATCGGCAATACCGTGGAAATCGCCCGGAACACCGGTGCCACCGTGGTGGCCATCTACGAGATCACCCTGTACCTGTCCAAAAAGGGCCTCACGAACCTCGTGGGCATGAACATCGGCGGCACCTACCGGCACGGTGACCTGGCGGTGACCATGGTAGAAGCCACCCACTCCTCGGCCATCGACGACAACGGCACCCTGATCCCGGGCGGCGATCCCACCGGCGTCATCCTCACCCTGGAAAACGGCTTCCGCATTTACCACATGGGCGATACCGGCCTCATCGGCACCCTGGACGCCATCCGGGAGCTGTACCATCCGGACCTCCTGCTCGTGCCCATTGGCTCGCTGTTTACCCTGGGGCCCGAAGAGGCCGCCTACGTGGTCAAGAAACTGGAGCCCCGCTGGATCATCCCCATGCACTACAAAACCTTCCCGGTGCTCACCGGCACCCCCGAGGAGTTCCGGAACGCCCTGGCACCGGAATACCGGGACCGCCTGATCGTGTTGAACCCCGGCGAAACGGCCGAATGATCCGCCAACCTGTCCAGGCTCCGGAAACCCAACTCACCCTGGGTCGCCGGCGGGTGGTGCTCACCCGCCGCGACCCGGAACTCTGGCGCGTACGCTTTGAAGACCAGAGCGGCGAGGTCCTGGACGCCCGGGTGGTGCTCACCGAACTCGAGGGCTACACCCTGGTGGCCCTGCCCGATTACCTGGATCTGCCGGTTCTCATCCGCTTTGAAGAACCCCTGAAGGTGCCGGTGGACACCCGCACCACCCTGTACACCCTGTTGCCGGTGCAGTACGAGATCTTCGTCGAAAAGGGGAACCACCGCATTCTCCTGGGCAGCCTGAGCCCCCTGGACCTGCAAACCTCCTGGGAAGGCCCGCCCACCGAAGGGGAACTGGCCTACTACTTCCTGGCCCCCGTGTTCCGTACTCTGACCGCCGACCGGATCCCTGCGGGCACCGTGGCCCTGCCCCTGGAACTCTACAATGCCTCCGGCACCGAGCAGGTGCTGGACCACCTGATGGTGGACTCCTATCAGCTCTCCCTGTACGAACGGGAGGGCCTCCTGGTGGCTGAGGTGGTGGAAGTCCATATGGTTCGCGACGGCGGCATCGAGATCCGCTATACCGACCGGGCTCCGGACAAAAAGGCCCGCGAGATCCGCCGAGGTCTGGAAAACGTCCGGAAACGCGGCCTCGCCCGGGTGGCCAGCCGAACCCTGAAAAGCCTGATCTTTCGGGAGTTGATCTGACATGGAAAACCTGTGGCTTTCCGGTGAAACCTGGCTCCGGGCCGCGGGCTTGTTCCTGGTCCGCTGGGGCCTGAAACTGCTGTGGGCCGTCCTCATTTTCCTGCTGGCCCGGATTGCCGACAAACTCGGCCGCAAACGCCTGATCCCCCGGTTCACCCGCAAGGCTGCCACCCACACCCGGGTGCTCATCCAAACCCTCTACGGCTACGCGGTGTACCTCGTGGCCGCGGTGTGGGTGCTGGCCGTGTTCGGCGTGAACCCGGCCGGCATCTTTACCGCCCTGGGCCTGTTTTCCGTGGCCATCGGCTTCGCCGCCCAAACCTCGGTGTCCAACCTGATTTCCGGCCTGTTCCTGCTGTTTGAACGACCGTTTTCGGTGGGCGACGTCATCGAGGTGAACGGCCAAACCGGCATCGTGCTGTCGGTGGGCCTGCTTTCCACCCGCCTGCGCACCTTCGACAACGTACTGCTCCGGGTGCCCAACGAGAACATCCTCAAGAGCACCGTAAAAACCTTTACGGCCTACGACATCCGCCGCATCGACCTGGAGGTGGGCATCTCTTACGAAGACGACATCGACCGGGCAAAGGAGGTCATCCGCCGGTTCCTGGACGAAAACCCGGTGTTCCTCATGGAACCCCAGCCCATCATCATGGTCTCGTCCCTGGGCGATTCCTCCGTCAACCTCAAGGTGATGGTCTGGATCAAACGCACCGACATCTTGCGTGCCAAGGATACCCTGGTGGGCGGCGTGAAAAAGGCGCTGGATGAGGCTGGCATCACCATCCCGTATCCCCAGCGGGTGGTGCATATCGTCAACCCCCTGGAAGAGGCGAAAGCCCCGTGATCGCCCGGTATCAGCGGCCCGAAATCGCCCGGCTGTTTACCCTGGAGCACCGGTACCAGACCTGGCTCTGGGTGGAACTCGCCGTGCTCCAGGTGCTGGAGGAACACGGCCGGATTCCGAAGGGCACCTTCGCCCGGGTGGAGGAACGGCTCCGCAACTGGCCCCCGGAAGACCTGGCCCGCCGCGCCCTGGAACTGGAACAGGAAACCCACCACGATGTGGTGGCCTTTCTGATGGCCCTCGAGGAGCGCGTGGGCGAGGAGGGCCGCTGGATCCATTACGGCCTCACCTCCTCGGATGTGGTGGACACCGCCTTCGCCCTGGTCCTGACCGAAGCCACGGACCTGCTTCTGGAG